>CAIPKT010000139.1 GCA_903865705.1 uncultured Chlorobiaceae bacterium | reverse complement strand
GGGGCAATCATGATAACGTTGATTGTTTCTGGCGGAACAATCTGTCCGTAATGAATATTAAAGCCGTGAGCGAAAGCAAGGGTGTTGCCAGCCACAAGGTTCGGAAGAATTTCAGCCTCATAAATCGCTTTCTGTGTCTGGTCAGGTAGAAGCACCATGACGATGTCGGCCCATTTGACCGCATCAGCCACGCTGTTGACCTCAAGTCCAGCTTCTCTTGCTTTTTTGCATGATGCGCTTTCGGGGCGAAGACCGACGCAGACGTTCATGCCGCTCTCTTTGAGGTTCAGAGCATGGGCATGGCCTTGGCTGCCGTAACCGAGTATTGCAATATTTTTTCCCTGCAGATAACCGAGATCGGCATCCTGGTCGTAATAAACGTTCATTTGCTTTGGATAGGTTTGATTGATAATTCAGTAAAAAACAGTGTTACTCCCCTCTATGTATTGCTACCGCGCCAGAACGGGCAAGCTCTTTTATGCCGTACGGCTTGAAGATATCGATAGTTGTGTTGATCTTGTCCGGAGAGCCGATGACCTCAATAGTAATGGATTTTTGTTTTATATCCACGACTTTTCCTTTAAAAACATTGATCAGCTCAAAAATCTCATGCTGCACTGCCTTGCTCAGTTTCAGGGTCATCAGAAGCAGCTCACGCTCAACATGCGGCTGGCGCGTCAGATCGGTAACCTTGATGGTATCGACCAGCCGGTTCAGTTGTTTGAGCACCTGGCTGACGATCTGGTCTTCACCTCTGGTTACAATGGTCATGCGTGAGATTTCCGTGTCCTCAGTTTCTCCGATGGAGATGCTTTCGAGGTTGAACCCACGGGCGCTGAACATGGCGGCAACCCGATTAAGGGAGCCGAACTTGTTTTCGACCAGTACTGATATAATGTGTTTCATAAATAGCTTACACCATTGTTTTGGGGTTCAGCCTTTCGAAGAGCATGTCTGAAATTGAGCCTCCGGCAGGCACCATAGGGAAAACCATATCTTTTTTGACAACCCTGAAATCAACAAAAATCGGCCCATCATTCCAGGCAAGTGCCTCGGTAATGGCCTTTCTTGCCTCATCGGGGTTCTCAGCCTTGAGCGCCTTGCACCCGAATGCTTCGGCAACCTTGACAAAGTCGGGGTTGCTTTCGCCAAGATCGGTAAAGGAGTATTTTTCCTTGTGGAAAAGCTCTTGCCACTGACGCACCATACCAAGAAAGCTGTTGTTGATCAGGAATATCTTGATGGGCACTTTATAATAAACAGCCGTGACAAGCTCCTGAATATTCATCATAATTCCACCGTCTCCGGAGAAGAGGACAATAGGTCGATCCGTTATGCCGTAGGCTGCCCCGATGGCCGCAGGCAGGCCGTAACCCATGGTGCCAAGTCCACCGCTGGTGATGATGGAGCGAGGATGGATAAAGGTATAAAACTGCGATGTCCACATCTGGTGTTGGCCGACGTCGGTGACAATAACGGCATTGCCCTGGGTTTGTTTTGAAACCTCGTCGATAACAAATTCGGTTCTGAGCTCGTTGTCATCTGTTTTGTAGGTCAGCGGGCACTTCTCCCGCCACTTTTTGATCTGGACAAGCCAGGACGTACGGTCTACAGAGGTTTCAGGCATCTCCTCAATGAGTGATGCAAGAAAGTGCTTGGCATCGCCGACAACCGGCAGATCAACCTTGACGTTTTTGTCGACGTTGGTTGGATCAACGTCGTTGTGGATCTTGTATGCCTGTGTCGCAAAGGTTGCGGTCTTTCCGGTAACCCGGTCGTCAAAGCGTGCGCCGACGGCAATCAGGAGGTCACAGGCATTGACTGCCTGGTTGGCCCAGTAGGTTCCGTGCATGCCGAGCATCCCCATGCTGAGCGGATGGTTGCCGGGAATGGCTCCAAGTCCCTGCAGGGTCATGGTGACCGGGATATTCTGCTGTATGGCGAGACGGCAGAGCTCTTCGGATGCCTCAGCACTGATGACTCCTCCTCCGATATAGAGCAAGGGGCGTTTAGCCTGTGCAATTTTCTGCGCAGCCTTTTGAACCTGGGTGATGTGGCATTTGACCGTTGGTTTGAATCCCCGGATTTCAACTGTTTCAGGCCAATGAAAGAGGCAGGACGCGTTCAGGATATCTTTAGGCATATCAACAAGAACCGGGCCCGGCCGGCCGTTGGTTGCAAGAAAAAATGCCTTGCGGATGGTTATGGCAAGTTCCCGGACATCCTTGACCAGAAAGTTGTGTTTGGTTATAGGCCTCGTGATACCCATAATATCGGCCTCCTGAAAGGCGTCATTGCCGATCAGTGAGCTTGGAACCTGCCCGGTAAAGACAACGATCGGAGAAGAGTCCATGTAGGCGTTGGCAATTCCGGTGACGGTGTTTGTTGCTCCAGGGCCGGAGGTGACAAGAACAACGCCGGGTTTTCCCGTGGCGCGGGCGTACCCTTCGGCCATGTGGGTTGCGCCCTGCTCATGACGGACAAGAATATGCTGTATGTCTTCTATGTCATAAAGTGTTTCGTAAACTTTCAGCAGCGATCCGCCCGGATAGCCGAAAATATATTCAACGTTTTCACGCCGCAGACATTCGAAAAATATTTCTGAGCCATTTAGTGTTTGGCCTGATGCATGCATGGCTTGTTAATTTTTTGGTTCAACAGGAAACAGGGCTTTTAAGGATTGCGCCGGTATTGGCCGATGTGACCATTTGTGCATACCTGGCCAAATATCCTTTTTTTATTTTCGGTTCAAACGGCTTCAATAGTGCCAGCCGTTCATTGATAATCTTGTCGGTGAGGTTTACCGAAATGCTTCTGCCGGGAATATCGATGGTGATCATATCGCCATTATTCAGTGCGGCAATAGGCCC
>CAIPKT010000138.1 GCA_903865705.1 uncultured Chlorobiaceae bacterium | reverse complement strand
TTCAGGCAGGCGACATGGTCGCGCTCTCTGGGCAGCTCGGCGCGGGCAAGACTGAATTTATGCGGGGGATTACAGAGTTTTTCAACTGCGACGACCAGCTCTCCAGCCCTACTTTTCCTCTCTTTAACATCTATGAGGGGTCGCTGGATGGCGAGCCGGTCCTGCTCCACCACTTCGACCTTTACAGAATCAACTCGCCGAAGGAGCTTGAAGCGATCGGTTTTGACGAATATCTTTTTAGCGGCGATTTTTCCTTTGTTGAGTGGGCTGACCGCTTTGCGGAGTATATCCCGCTTTATACGGTAACGGTCACCCTTGAATATGCCAGTAGCGAAAGCCGCAGAATTGTTATCAAACGCAAGCCGTGATGAATATCCTTGCCATAGAGTGCACCCATGCCGCCTTGAGCGTCGCGGTCATGAATGCCGGTCTTGTTGTCGAAGCCCGGAGCGTCGACTGGAAAAAGGCTGCTGAAACGCTTGTTCCGCTTATAGAACAGGTCATGGCCCAAAGCGCTCTCGACCTCCAGCAGCTTGACTGCATTGCCATTTCATCCGGCCCTGGCTCGTTTACCGCTCTGCGTATTGGCATGGCGATTGCCAAAGGGCTTGCCTACGGTCTCGGAATCTCCCTGATTCCTGTGCCTACCATGCCCGCGATGGCCGCATCACTGCAGGCAGAAACCGGTACGGTCATGGCGGTTATTCCCTCCCGCAAAGGGGAGTATTACTATGCGTCGTATACACCAGGGGAACTCTCTTCAGGTGTCTGGCATCATGAGGTAAAGAGAGGCTCTGCCGCTGATGTTGCTGCTTCCGCTTCCGCTTCCGCTTTATCAGGGGATGGCGGGACGGTTGTTGTGGGGCGCCAGCTCAATGAGCTTATTCCATTGCTGGAAGGAACCGGAGCGATTTACAGGGATGCCGACTTTTTTTCCGCCAGTTCTCTTTTCTCCGCAACCGAAAGGCTTTTCGTCAAGTCAGATGTTGCAGAGCTTAACAAAGTTACTCCCGATTACCGGCAGATGTTTACTCCCAATGGCGGGGGAGGGTGAGTCGCTGATCATGCAATGCCCGGCTCCGCCACCTGCCAGACCGTTGCCGTGGTACTCTCTGGCTTTTATTGTGTCAGTGAGCCGGCTTTTTCGTATGTTCAAGGGTTACTATTATAGCCATTCAGTAGCTGTTTTGCTGCTTGGTGGTGGTAAGTTGTTGTGAAATATAGTTTACATATTAAGGATGGAGGTTTATGAGTAGCTTGAAAGAGGAAGAGACAGTGAGTGCCGCCCAGGCAAAAGAGGTGGGTGTCGGTGAGTTGCTGGCAAGAAGAGCCGGTGAGCTGGCGTTGGAGAAAAAGTGTGAAGAGGTCAAGATTCTTGATCTTCGCGGGTTGACCTCGGTAACGGATTACTTTGTGATTGTGACTGCGGATTCTGACCGCAAGGCAAAGGCTGCGGCGGAGCATATTATTGATGAGCTCAAGGTGGATGGTGAGCGCCCGATGCATGTTGAGGGTATGGATTCCATGCACTGGATTCTGTTGGACTATATTGATGTTGTTGTGCATATATTTATGCCGGATGAACGCCATTTTTATGATCTTGAATCGCTCTGGTCAGATGCACCGGTAATCGCATTGAGCTGATATTTCACCCCGTTTTAGGCAGTTAGCCCTTATTCAGAGCACTGCATGGTTTAGAATTCATACGGATTTTTATACATTACGCCGTTGAGTTATTTATATCAATTATCACCCAGGATTTACCTATGCAGCGCGAAAGAATAGTCCCGATCAGTATTGAAGAAGAAATGCGGGGTTCTTATCTCGATTATTCGATGTCGGTCATTGTCAGTCGTGCGTTGCCCGATGTGCGGGATGGTCTGAAGCCGGTTCACCGGAGGGTTCTTTTCGGCATGCATGAACTTGGTCTGCAGGCAGGTAAGCCCCATAAAAAGTCGGCCCGTATTGTCGGTGAAGTGCTTGGCAAGTTTCATCCCCATGGTGATACCGCAGTTTACGACAGTCTTGTGCGTCTGGTGCAGGAGTTTTCCATGCGCTATCCCCTGATTGACGGCCAGGGAAACTTTGGTTCGGTTGACGGCGACTCTCCTGCAGCTATGCGATATACCGAGGTACGCATGAAGGCCATTGCCGGTGAAATGCTGAAGGATCTCGATAAGGGTACCGTTGATTTCTCATTAAATTTTGATGACTCCCTTGAGGAGCCTACCGTTCTGCCTTCGGCGATTCCAAACTTGCTTGCGAACGGCTCGTCAGGCATTGCTGTGGGTATGGCAACTAATATTCCGCCCCAGAATCTCAGAGAGGTTGTGGACGGCATGATAGCCCTGATCGCTAACCCGGAACTGGAAGTCGCCGATATCATGAAGTATGTTATCGCTCCTGATTTCCCAACCGGAGGCATTATATATGGTTACGAGGGCGTTCGCTCTGCCTACCTGACCGGCAGGGGCAAGGTGGTTATTCGTGCGCGGGCCATTGTGGAGATTACCCCGAAAAACAGTCGGGAATCCATTGTGGTTACGGAGCTTCCTTATCAGGTGAACAAGGTGCGGCTGATCGAGAAAATCGTTGAGCTGGTGCACGATAAAAAAATTGATGGCATTGCCGATATCCGCGACGAGTCGGATCGTGACGGCATGAGGCTGGTAATCGAATTGAAGCGGGACGCGGTGGCCATGGTTGTGCTGAACAACCTCTACAAGCATACCCCGATGCAGGACACCTTCGGGGTGATCATGCTTGCGCTGGTTGACGGAGTGCCAAGGATCCTCAATCTCAAGGAGATGATGGTCTATTATATCAAGCACCGCAACGAAATTGTTCTGCGCCGTACCCAGTTCGACCTTGCGACAGCCGAAAAGCGGGCCCATATTCTTGAAGGACTGAAAATCTGTCTTGATAATCTTGATGAGGTGATTACCACGATTCGTGAATCACCTGATGCCTCAACGGCTCAGGATAGGCTCATCGAGCGCTTCGGCCTTTCAGAGCTGCAGGCGAAAGCCATTCTTGAGATGCGCCTCCAGCGTCTGACCGGAATGGAGCGCAAAAAGATCGACATGGAGTACACGGAGATTCTTGCTTTTATTGAGGAACTGCGCTTTATTCTCGGCAGTCCGGAGAAGCAGATGCAAATTATTCGTGAAGAGCTGCTCAAGGTCAGAGAAGTCTACGGTGACGAGCGCCGGACTGAAATTGTGCCGCAGGAAGGGGATTTCTCCATTGAAGACATGATTGCCCAGGAAGATGTGGTCATTACCATTACCCATGAAGGCTTTATCAAGCGATTCCCGGTTTCGGGTTATCGCCGCCAGGCACGGGGAGGCAAAGGCGTTACGGGCGCTCAGGCAAAGCATGACGATTTTGTTGAGCACATGTTTATTGCCTCAACACACAACTATATTTTGTTCTTCACCAGCAGAGGTCGCTGTCATTGGTTGAAAGTCTACGAAATTCCTGAGGCTGGTCGTGCGGCAAGGGGTCGTGCACTGGCCAATATCATGGAGTTGCAGCAGGGTGAAAAAATCAGGGCATACATTAATATCCGAAACTTTGACGAGCCTGGCTTTATTGTTATGGCAACGACCAATGGTATCGTCAAAAAAACCGCTCTCGAAGAGTTTTCTCATCCGAGAAAGAACGGCATAGCGGCAATTACCATTGATGAGCAGGATGAGCTGCTTGATGCCCGTCTGACCGACGGTGATCATCAGATTATTCTTGCCAAGAGTTCTGGT
>CAIPKT010000137.1 GCA_903865705.1 uncultured Chlorobiaceae bacterium | reverse complement strand
TGGCTGGACAAGCCATATCAGCCTTCCAAGTGAACGGTGCAACAAGGCCGTCAGCAAAAGGCACTCGCCGAAGCTATCAGCACCACGGGGTGTCTGACGCAGTAGGAATCCCGCGTCCTTTAGGGCGAGGAGGATGTCAAGTGTATGTATCGGTATGAAATGAAAAAGTGCTATCATGAGAACGCAATTATTTTTCCGCTAATCACTCTTAAGCTAAAGAACATCATGGCGAATAAAACAACTGAACACAAGAAAAAACTGCCGCTCAATTCGGCACTTGAAACCGTTAAATCCTTATTGAAAAAAATTTTAGGTGTCACTGTTGAAAATGAGACCAAACCCCCGGCGACAGGAATCGGGTCCACAATAACAAAAAAAACCAGCGATCAACCAATCAAGTGGCCTCTGCCGGTAAAAAAATAAAGCTGCCGGATGCGAAAAAAAGATCCCTGCTCGATATCAGGATCACGCAAGCATGAAGAATTCCCTGAACAATGAACCTATACACCGGTTGTGCGGTTATAAAGCATGTAAATGACCAACTCCTGAGGAGATGACGTTGTTAACTCCGAAATGGTCCTGAAATCGTAAAGCAACAAAACATCTCACTACAAATCACCTGCACGCTTATGAACTGGAAACAGCTTCTTGAACAACAACTCGAAGCCGCCTTCAAGGTGGCAGACCGATTGGTCAGACTTCTTGACGAAAAGGATCTTGCATGGAAACCCTCAGAAGGCAGCAACTGGATGACGACAGGGCAACTGCTTCTGCATATGGGGAAATCCTGCGGCGTTCCCATAAAAGGATTCGCTACGGGAGATTGGAATATGCCGGCCCATAGTGACATGAACGAAAAGAAAACGGAAAAGAAAATGCCGCCTCCGGCCGAAGAGCTTCAGGCAGTCAACACCATCGATGAAGCCCTGAACCTCCTCGCTTTCGATAAAACCCTTGCTTTTGAGGCATTGAACCACTGCAGCGAAGAAGAGCTGAATTCAAAACCGGCACCAGCACCCTGGGATCCGACACCCCTGAACCTCGGGTTGCGCATGCTGCAGATGATCGATCATCTGAACCAGCACAAAGCACAGCTATTCTATTATCTTAAGCTGCAAGGCAAACCGGTCAATACCTTCCATCTCTACGGCAAGTAGCAATACTTGCCAAATCCCTGCGCCCTCTCAAAACTTCGAAACAAGAGGTTGCAGAAATGTTTCCTCACTGATTTGAGAGTAACTGATTTCCGTCACACCACCGGTGTGCCAAAAGTGATGCAAGCAGGATGTTCATTCATACATCAGGAACCTTCGACAAGGCGCGCCACATCATGCCCACAAATGGCGCATTTTCCCTTGAGAAGCACGTCACCACTCACAACTGAACCAGAATAATCAACAATTCTGACAGCATCACGACAATGCGAACACAAGACGTTATCGAGTAGTATCTCCTGGAATTCTACAGGAATTTCCTCCCATATTTTGGCGGCTTTCGGCGAAAATCGGGGGAATTGAAATATGGTCATGAAGAATAGTTTTTTATTGAGAATGGTATCGAATCCTGGACTTCTTTAACCGGTATTTCAGCTACAATCCCTTGCTCAAACTCTTCAATGCCAACGTCCGGATCTCGAATTCAATCTCTTTGATACCCATATCTACGCTATTAAAAGTATTTACTCTCAGGAATAAAACTTACAGAAAAGGTACGGATAATTCCGGCAATAATAAGAGTAATGGGGAGCGAGACTGGAAAATCGGAAGCAGATCCGGAGAGAAAGCCCTGAAAAGCGGAAAAACTTGGAAATGGATGAGCGTTATGATAAAATCTATCCATGTGCTGGACTGTTGATGTGACTGCCTGCGCGTCACACACCACCATATCCAGCTCTCAGGAACAAGCTTGATGCAGAAAAAAGAACCACATGACTACCCATAAAACCCGTATTGCGGTCTTCTGCTCCGGCGGAGGAAGCAATTTCAAGTCGATCTACCACGCAATAGCTGAAAAACCGCTCAATGCGGAAATCGTGCTCTGCCTCTCCAACCGTTCGGAGTGTGGAGCAATGGAGTTTGCGCGCGAAAACGGTATTGCGACAGTGCATCTTACAGAAAAACAATTCAACTCCTTTGACGAGTTTGCTGCCGCGATGGTAAAGCGTCTCAAGGATGCGCAGATCGACATTGTTCTGCTTGCGGGCTATATGCGGAAGGTACCTGACGCAGTCGTAAAGGCATTTCCGGACAAGATGCTCAACATCCATCCTGCCCTTCTGCCGAAATTCGGTGGCGAAGGGATGTATGGCCTGTATGTCCACACGGCTGTACTTGATGCCGGCGAATCGGAGAGCGGAGCAACGGTGCACTTTGTCAACGAGGAGTACGACAAAGGGAAAATCCTGCTGCAGAGAACGGTCCCGGTGTTGGCGGGCGATACGCCAGAGAGCCTTGCGGCAAGAGTGCTTGAATGCGAGCACCGGCTTTACCCTGAAGCAGTTGAGAAGCTGCTGACCATACAGAAATCATGAGCACGGCGACACTTAACATAAGCGAGATTTTTCACTCTATTCAGGGCGAGTCATCCTTTTCTGGATGGCCCTGCGCCTTCATAAGGCTTGCGGGCTGCGGCCACGGCTGCATTGGCTGCGATACCGCTTATGCTGAAGATGGGGGAAGCGTTCTTCAAGTTAATGAAATTATTCAGGCAGCTCTCGCTTTTCAGGCCCCATTTATCGAGGTTACCGGAGGCGAACCGCTTCTGCAGCCTGCAGTGCACAGCCTCATGCGGCAGCTTTGCGACCTTGACCAGAAGGTTCTGCTTGAGACCGGCGGCTTTCTTTCTGTTGGCGGAGTTGACAGCCGGGTACATAAAATTATTGACCTGAAACCACCCTCATCGGGCGTCTGTGATCAGAACAATCCTGAAAACATCCGCCTTGCGCTGGTTGCAGAGCTCCCTCATCGCCAGACCTTTGAGTTCAAGATTGTCATTGCCAACAAAGAGGATTATGAGTGGGCAACGTCGCTCCTGCACGAACACTGCCTGACAGACTCTTTCACCATCATGATGGGCGTGGCCTTCGGCAAACTGGATCCGGCGGAACTTGCCGAATGGATGCTCCGCGACCGGCTCCAGGCAAGAATGCAACTCCAGCTCCACAAATACATCTGGGATCCTTCCATGAAAGGCGTATAAGCGAGAAACGTTTGGCTTTAGCCTCTTTCCTCCTTACTTTTCCCATTGTCACTTGTCTATTATCAATTATCCATTTTCAACTGTCCATTGTCAACTGCCCATTGTCAACTGTCCATCATCGTCCCGCTCTTCAATGAACGGGAATCGCTTCCTGACCTGATCGGGCAACTCTATCTGGCCCTGGCGGATAAAGAATTGCATAATCTCTTTCCGGAACCCTTCAGTTTTGAAATCATAATGGTTGACGACGGCTCCACAGACGACTCATGCACACTGATCGGCAGCATGATTTCCTCTAAACCGGAACTTCGTCTGATCTCGTTCCAGAGAAACTTCGGTAAAACAGCCGCACTTTCGGCAGGCTTCATGGCCGCGACAGGCGACCTTGTCTGCACGATAGATGCCGATCTGCAGGACGATCCCTTTGCGATCAAGGAGATGATCAAAAAAATGCATGAAGGGTATGATCTGGTCAGCGGATGGAAACAAAAACGCAAGGATCCGCTCTCAAAAATCATCCCGTCGAAGCTGTTCAATGCCGTAACACGCCTTTTTACCGGAATCACCATTCACGATTTCAACTGCGGCCTGAAGGTTTACCGCAAAGAGGTGACGAGAAGACTGGAACTCCATGGCGATATGCACCGCTATATTCCGGTACTCGCCCAGTGGATGGGGTTCAGGATTGCCGAGTTGCCGGTCAAACACCATGCCCGGAAATTCGGTACCACCAAATATGGTTCATCGCGTTTTTTTTCAGGGCTCTTCGACTTTTTTTCGGTGCTCTTTATAACCCGATATCTTCGCCGTCCGATGCATTTTTTTGGTATGGCAGGCCTCACAAGCTCTCTGTTTGGTTTTATCATCAGCCTGTACATCACTTTGGATAAAATTCTGCTGAACAAACCGGTGAGCAACCGTCCGATTCTTTTTCTCGGCATCCTTCTGCTGATTCTTGGCGTCCAGCTTTTTTCGACCGGGCTGCTTGGTGAAATGCTATCGACATCGTCCAGCAAAGGCAGTTCATTCGCCGTTCGAGAAACCTTGAATCTTACTGCCGGACAGGCTAAAAAATTCGGCAGTGCCGATTAAATTCTCTTCATTTATTTGATTTCTTTATGAAACGGGTTGGAGCACATGTCAGTACTGCCGGAGGGGTAGAAAATGCCCCGCTGCAGGCCACAAGCATTGGAGCGAAAGCATTTGCCCTCTTTACAAAAAACCAGCGTCAGTGGAAAGCGCCAAAACTGACAACATCCTCAATTGACGCATTCAGGAAAAACTGTCAAGATGGAGGGTTCAAGGCTGAGCATATCCTGCCGCACGACAGCTACCTGATCAATCTTGGCAGTCCTGACCCTGACAAGCTCCAGCGGGCGCGTGAAGCCTTTATCGAAGAGATGCAGCGAGCTGAGGAGCTTGGACTGCTTTTGCTGAACTTTCATCCGGGAAGCCATCTGAAAGAGATTCCGGAGGATCGATGCCTCCAGCTTATTGCCGAATCCATCAACATGGCGCTTGATGCGACCAAAACCGTAACAGCGGTGATTGAAAACACTGCCGGACAAGGAACCAATCTCGGAAACCGGTTTGAACAGTTGGCATCGCTCATTGAGCAGGTTGACAATAAAACAAGGGTCGCCGTCTGCCTGGATACCTGCCATCTTTTTGCAAGCGGCTACGACTTGCAGACAACAGCCGCAATCGATTCTACATTCAGCGAATTCGACCGCATCGTCGGACTGCGCTACCTCAAGGCCATGCATCTCAATGATGCGATGCAACCGCTCGGCAGCCGGATTGACCGCCATGCAAGTATCGGTAAAGGAACCATAGGCATGGATGCATTCACCTATATCATGAACCGCCCCGCCTTTGAAGAGATTCCCCTGATCCTTGAAACACCGGACTCTGCGGAGTGGCAAAAAGAGATCAGCCTCCTTTACTCTCTTGAACGCTAAGCGGGGCTACCGCTTCGAGGCAACACGGAGATATTTGCGCACAGACAGTGCACTGCCAAAAACACCGAGGAATAGACCAAAGAGTATCGTGGTTGGATAAACAAGGAGTGCGGATGGCTGCAATACCTGATAAATAGCTGGTTCATAGCTGAAGAGCAGTTGATCAAAAAGGAGGTAGACTGCCGCTGCAGCAAGTACTCCTGAAATCAGCCCTTGAAGAGCTCCCTCAATAACATAAGGAGCGCCAATAAACCATTTTGTAGCACCTACCAGACGCATGGTTCTGATCTTTTCCTGCCGTGAATACATGGCCAGACGAATCGTATAGCCGATCAGCACAATGGTAGCTAATGAAATCAAGACACCAATGCCACCGGTCAACAAGGTAAACATCCGTGCATTCTGCTCGATTTGACCAAGAAATAACTGATTATAGCGTATATCACCGCCCGGAGCGATAGTCTTGATTTTGGGAATGATCCGCTGAAGCGTTTCAGGGCGTGCGTAATCCGGCAGAAACTTCAGCCTGATCGACCTCGGCAAAGGGTTTGATCCAAGAATCCTGACAATATCCTCCCCAAAGTCTTGAGTAAACGTTTTCGCCGCTTCATCCTTGGAAACATAAACGGCCTCACGCACTCCCTCGACCATCTTTATCTGGCGCGTAACATCAAGAGCCTGAGCCTCTTTCATTGAGTCGCCGAGAAAAACCTCAATCTCTACACGGCTGCGAAGCTCTTGAATAACATCCAGAAAACTCAAAGAAACGGTACTGAACAGAGCAAGCAGCACGAGAGCGAAAAAACTTATCGTAACCGTAATGGCTGCAGGAAGTCTTGCCCTTCCAATACTCGAAAAACCTTCCCTGACGACAAACAAAAATGACATAACAGCTTATTTAGCATTAATAACAGGCTCTCAGTCAAAGAAACAACAAAACAAGTTGGAAAAACAAGTTTTTTTTGTTTTAATTAAAGCTTGAAATCGGAAACGGGGCTATAGCTCAGTTGGTAGAGCATTTGCATGGCATGCAAAGGGTCAGGAGTTCGAGTCTCCTTAGCTCCACATTAAAAAGCAAGAAAGCACAGTTTTATGACTGTGCTTTCTTGCTTTTTACCCCTTTTTGCGACCTACCTTCCCAATCAAAAAAACAAAACCAACAACCAGTGATGCTGCAATCCCGACTGCGATATTAAAGAGGGCGGCAAGCAGCACAACAGGCACGGTAAACCGAACCTCAATGCCAAACATACCGGAACTTGCAAGAAATACCACTGCTGTCAGGGCGGTAAAGAAAAAACTGGTTGCAAGACTTCCGGCAAAAGAAACAAATATTTTTTCTCCCTTTCCTTCCGAAATATTCTGCCACCGTTCAATCTGTTTTTGGCCGCCCGGTTCAATCAGATTTTTTACCAGCATGGCCACAAGGGCAAAGAGTATCAGAACGACAACCTGAATACCATATACCTGCCACTGTTCACTCCTGGATGGATCGAAAGGACCCTCTCCAAGCCAGAACGATGCCAGCTGCAACATAAAAATTGATGTCCAGTAAAAAACAGTTCCCCAGAGCAACGTTACCAAAACCCAGATCGTAATGCCTGGCGGGGTTGGATTTTTTTTTATTGTTGAGACCATGTGCGTATTTCCCTTGTAAATTAATTGTTTAAAAAAACCGAATCCATCTGCTGCTGTGAAAAATATAACCCTCTTCAATCATTATTTACCAAGGGCACGAACAAACAACACCAATAGTCACAACTTATTACTTAATAAATAAACAATCGGGGACAGGCAATCCAGTTTGAGCGCAATCAGCAAGAACAACTTCAACGATTATTTTCAATTTACCGTTCGAATGGTTATGTTCACTGCGGCTGTGCAACGGGTTGTTATACCAGTTTACTCAACGTTAAGATACTTTGCTTATGTGTGGAGTTTTCGGTGTTTTTAATTCAAAAACTCCCGCGGAAGATACCTTCTATGGTCTGTACTCACTTCAACATAGGGGACAGGAAGCCGCAGGCATTGTCGTAGCAGAATACAACAAGGTCAAGAAGAAAACCCTCTTCAAACAGCATAAGAGCATGGGCCTGGTGGCTGAAGTGTTCAGGGATGAAACCATTTTTGAAGCTCTCGGTGGTTACGCCGCAATCGGTCATAACCGCTACTCAACCACAGGATCCTCAACATCGGCAAGCAATATTCAGCCATTTTCCCTTACCTACCGATCCGGAAGTCTGGCAATTGCACATAACGGAAACCTGACAAACTCGCGTAAACTTCGTCGAGAACTGACAGAGCTCGGCGTTATATTCCAGGCATCTTCGGATACTGAAATCATCCCGCACCTGGCGGCACGAAGCCGCGAAAAAGAGCCCATACACCAGCTATACGAAGCATTGTTGCAGGTGGAGGGCGCATACTCATTGGTGATTCTGGCCAATAACCAGATGATTGCTGCAAGGGATCCCTACGGCTTCAGACCTCTCGCTCTCGGTAAAAAGGTCGATCCACTGACCGGAGAGATTGCCTATGTCGTAGCCAGTGAAACCTGCGCCTTTGATATCATCCAGGCAGAATATATCAGAGATATTGAACCGGGAGAAATTCTTCTGATCGACCATCTGGCGGTAGCGAATGAAAAACCGACATCACTCTTCCTGCCGCATTCAGAACGCAAGGCGCGCTGCATTTTCGAATACGTCTATTTCGCCCGCCCCGACAGTTTTATTTTCAAGCATTCGGTTGACAAGATCAGACGAAATCTCGGCAAAAACCTTGCAAGAGAATCCTCAATTGAGCACCAGCCCGGCGACAAAGAGCTGACCGTTGTCAGCGTTCCCGATTCATCCAATACCGCTGCGCTCGGCTTTGTCCGGGAAAGCCTTAAAATGGAGCGACCTGCGAGGTTCGAACACGGCCTTATCCGCAACCACTATGTCGGAAGAACCTTCATTCAGCCAGGTATTCACAGCCGTGACATCAAGGTGCGCTCCAAATACAACATTGTACGCGGAGTGCTCCTCGACAGGCCGATCATTCTTGTCGATGACTCGATTGTACGGGGAACAACCGCAAAAATGCTGATTAAACTAATCCGTGAGGCTGACCCAAAAGCTATTCATTTGCATATCAGCTCTCCGCCTATCACCAATCCTTGCTTTTATGGGATGGATTTTCCGACCAAGCGGCAGCTCCTCACCCACATGTTCGACAGTCTCGACAATGACGAGGAGGAGATAGAAAAAATCAGGGAATATATCGGCGTCGATTCACTGAAGTACCTCTCCATGCAGGGGCTGATGAACAGCGTTCCATCGTTTGAGGGAGAAACCTGCAGTTACTGCACCGCCTGTTTCAGCGGTGACTATCCGATTGAGGTCACCGATGCGACAACCGACAAAGAGGAAAACGACTGACCGGCTACTTCTTTCCCTGTTTAAATTCAATTCTCACCGACGTATGCGGCACAGCTTCAAGCCGCTTTTTCGGAATAGGTTTACCTGACTTGATACAAATACCATAAGTCCTGTTTCTTATCCGGTCGAGCGCCTGATCAATGTAGTTGATATATTTTTCGTCACGAGCGATAAACATGAAGCGCTGCTCACGGTCCATGGTATCAGTCCCATGATCCGCCATATGCATGGAGTAGTTGGAATTTATGGAATCTTCCACATTCTCGTCCGAAAGCGATGAGCGCAGAATATCCAGATCACGAAGTACCTCTTCACGTCTTTTAAGCAACAACTGCCTGAAATGTTCGAGTTCTTCATCAGTTAAGTACGTCTTCGTCAGGATGGGTTCTTCCATGACCTCATTGTCCTTTTTCGAAGCGCTATCGTTTTTCTTTGCCATAATAAACCTTGTTTTAATCTCAAAAAAGGGCGTAATAACTGAGTGTTAAATAATACTATTAACTCTCGTATTTTTCAAGTGATATCCTGGAAATTTCGCCATTGACCGTCTCTTCCTTCCATTTTACTGCCGTTGAGAGGTCAAGCGTTGCCACAGCAAGAGTCGTGGCAAGAGTTTCCGCCTTAATATAGGCCTCATTACTTTTTACCGCATCCAGCACTTTTTCTGACCCTTGGAGAGAAAGCGCAATACGGTCAGTAATTTCAAGGCCGCTCTCCTTGCGAAGGGCCTGAATACGGCTTATCAGTTCACGCGAAAGGCCCTGCATTTCCAGCTCTGCAGTCATCTCCGTATCAAGCGCGACCATGATGGCGTTCGCTTCATCGGATGCCACAAGCCATCCCTCTATATCTTCGTGCATGATCTCCACATCCTCACGCAGAATTCCAAAGAGCTTCCCGTCAAGTTCAAGCGAGAGTTGACCCTGTTTTTCAAGAAGCGCAATCTGTTTATGGCTCATGACCCTGATGGCTTCCGCCAGCGCTTTCATATCCTTGCCAAAACGGGGGCCAAGGGTTTTAAAGTTTGGCTTTACCTTCTTGCTGATAACCGAGCCATCTTCTTCTATGTACTCTATCTTCTGGACATTGATCTCTTCCAGAATGATATCACTAACCATCCTGTACTCTTCCCTTGCCTCTGCATCAACAACGGCAAGCAGAATACGCTTGAGAGGCTGGCGAACCTTGATCGATGCCTTTTCGCGCATGGTTCGAACAAGCGAAGTGATAATCTGTGCTTTTTTCATGCGTTGCTCAAGAGGGCGGTCAATAGCCGCAAGATCGAGCAGAGGGAAATCTGCAAGGTGAACAGACTCAAAAGAGTTGGCCCCGCTGACTCCATTCAGGTTCAGATAAATCCGCTCGGCAAGAAATGGTGTAAAGGGTGCAAGCAGTTTCGAGAGCGTCTCAAGAGCGCAATAGAGCGTCTGATAGGCGGCAATCTTGTCTGGCCCCATATCACTTTTCCAGAACCGTTTTCGTGAACGGCGGATATACCAGTTTGAAAGATCATCAACGGTAAAATCGTTGATCAGCCTTACGGCACCCATAAGGTCATACTGCTCCATACGCATGTGAACACCATCAACAAGGGTGTTCAGGCAGGAGAGCACCCAACGGTCCAGCTCAGAACGCTCCTGAATCGGAATGAGCGGTTCAGCAAAGGTAAAGTGATCGACATTGGCGTAGAGCACAAAAAAATTATAGCTGTTGATGAAAGCGCGGAAAAACTTGCGCTGTTCCTCCTCAATTTCATCGGTATTAAACGATTTTGGACGCCATGGAGGGCTGGTCACCAAAAGGTACCAGCGAAGAGCATCGGCACCGTACTTTTCCATTATTGCAAATGGATCAACCACATTGCCTTTTGACTTCGACATTTTTTGACCGCTTTTATCAAGAATATGCCCGTTGACAATAAGATTTTTGTATGCCGGCTTATCAAAAATAAGGGTAGCAATGGCGTGCAGGGTATAAAACCACCCGCGGGTCTGATCAACCCCTTCAGCAATGAAATCAGCAGGAAAGGACGCATCAAACTGTTCGCGATTTTCAAACGGATAGTGGAGTTGGGCAAACGGCATGGAACCGCTGTCAAACCACACATCAACAAGCTCTGGTGTCCGGTTGAAGCGCTTGCCATCCCTTATAAAGTAAATCCTGTCCACAAAAGGCTTGTGCAGATCAAGCTCCACCACTCCCCTGTCGAGCGCATCTCCGAGCTTGCACTGTTCACCGTCAATATCAATAAATCCCTCTCGCAGCTCAGCAACTGAACCGAGAGCAAACATGTTGCCCGATGCCGCATCATCGCCAATGACAAAATCCTCCGAAACCCAGAGCGGCAGTGGTGAACCCCAGAAACGCTCGCGTGACAACGCCCAGTCCTTGTTGTCTTCAAGCCAGTTACCAAAACGTCCTGAACCGATCTCGGGAGGGCACCAGTTGATGGTTTTATTGAGCTCAACCATACGGTCGGCAATTGCCGTCGTCCTGATATACCATGACTCCCGTGCATAATAAATCACTGGTACATCATAACGCCAGGAGTAAGGATAGGTATGGGTAATCATCTCCTTGCGGTACAATTTCCCCGAATCCTTGAGCTGACGGATAACAAGGGGGTCGGTATCCTTGAAAAACATACCGTCATAATCGCTGACCTCAGCGGTAAAGCAGCCGTTCCGGGCTACCGGCTGGAGCATCGGCAAATCATATTTCTTGGCAATTTCATAGTCATCCGCGCCGAAAGCAGGAGCGATATGCACAATACCGGTACCATCTTCGGTTGAGACGAACGAACCCGCCGTAACGTACCAACACTTTTTTTCAGGTTGCATATACCTGAAAAGCGGCTCATAGTCAATCCCTTCCAGATCGCGCCCTTTCAATTCAGCAATAACCGTCCAGAGCGACTCGCCTGCATCGTCTTTCTCAAGAAGCACCTTCAAGCGCGACTTGGCAAGAATCATCACCTCACCGCTTTCACGGTGAGAAACCTTGACGTAGTCAATATCTGATCCAACACATAAAGCAACATTTGAAATAAGCGTCCATGGTGTCGTCGTCCAAACCAGCAGTGACTCAACTGAATCCTTAACTTTGAATTTCACATAAATACTCGGATCGGTCACCTCCTTGTAACCCAGGGCAAGCTCATGCGAACTCAGCACGGTCTCGGATTTGGGGTCCTGCGGAACAATTTTATAATCCTTGTAGATGAGCCCTTTATCAAAGATAGTTTTCAGCGCCCACCAGACCGACTCGATATAGTCATTGGTACAGGTAATGTAGGGGTGATCCATATCAACCCAGTATCCCATCCGTTCAGTCAGTTTTCCCCACCCTTCCCGATTATCGTCAATGTGATGGTAAACCAGTGCCCTTGCCTCAGCATTAAACTCGCCATCGCCATACTCAACAACCTGAGCCTTGTTCTTCAGGCCAAGCTTTTTCTCAACCGAAATTTCTACCGGCAACCCATGCGTATCCCATCCGGCTTTGCGCGGCACCCGGTAACCCTGCATGGTCTTGTAGCGGCAAACAACATCCTTTATGGTACGACTGAAAACATGGTGAACACCCGGCTTGCCGTTCACTGTCGGCGGGCCTTCATAAAAAGAGTACAGCCTGTCACCCGGTTTTTCTTCAAGGCTTTTGCGAAAAACCCCATGTTCATTCCAGTAAGCCAAAACTTCAGCCTCTACAGCACTGTAGGGCACACTGGAGGGATACTCGACAAATTTAGCGTTCATAATACTTCCGAAATCATTCAATCAAAAACAAGCACAAGGCCTGTCATTATAAAAAAGTTATTCAACACTATCCATTATTAAAACAATACAGGCAAGCCTTTCATGAACGAAAAAGCTTGCCTGAAAACATCTATGGAAAAAGCCTGACTGCACAATGCCTCACAACACGTCCTCTGCTTATTTCTTGCTGCCGATTGTTGTATTTACACCTTCAAGCACCTGTTTTGCAACCTCGGTAAGGGAGTCAAGCGAAACTGCAAGAACTTTACTTACCGGTTCAATCACAAGATCAATAAGATTACCTACACCGACTAAAAGCTTCGACATATCGCCAGTTAAAGCACCGCCTCCCTGCTGCACCTCTTCGGAACCTTTCGTTTCTTCATCCATATTACACCGATATTTAGGTTTGCCGCCAACTAAACAATAACTTGAAAATTTAATATATTTAATCGTTCTATCAAAGAAAATCAGACGCCCTCGTTCAAATCATCTGGAGTAATTTGAATAGCCGTAATGAGTTTGTGGCTTCGATTTACTGACGTCCGTACCGATCCTCAAAGCGAACAATATCGTCTTCTCCCAGATAACTGCCTGACTGAACCTCTATCAGTTCAAGCGGAGTTGTGCCGATATTCTCCAGGCGATGAAATTGGCCGACCGGAATATAGGTGGACTGATCCTCACAAAGCGTCATAATTTTTTCTCCCAACGTCACCTGGGCTGATCCCTTGACAACGATCCAATGCTCGGCTCGATAATGATGTTTTTGCAACGACAACGCTGCCCCCGGATTCACCGTAATGCGTTTGACCTTAAACCTGTCTGAAAAGTCAACCGTTTCATAGGTACCCCAAGGCCTGCAGACCCGACGATGCATCTCAACTTCATCGCGCCCTCTCTTTTTAAGCTCGTCGACAAGCACCTTGACATCCTGAACACTATCCCGCGAAGCAACAAGCACGGCATCGGCAGTTTCAACGATGATATGACCATCAAGGCCAACTGCTGTAACGAGACGATTGGTGGCATGTATATAGCAGTTCTTGACATCGTGTACCAGCACGTCGCCCCTCTTTACATTTCCCGTATCATCGCGTTCCTGCACGTCCCAAAGTGCAGACCATGCACCCACATCATTCCATCCGGCATCCAGAGGAACAAGAGAGGCCTTCGTGGTTTTTTCCATTACGGCATAATCAATAGAGTCGGAAGGAGATGCGCAAAAGGCTTCACTATCGAGCCGTAAAAAGTCAAGATCCGCAACAGCTTTCTGCAAAGCCTCCCTGCATGCGGCAACAATAGCTGGAGCATGCGCTTCAAGCTCAAGCAGATAAGCCTCAGCGTTAAAGAGGAAAATGCCGCTGTTCCAAAAATACTCGCCCGAAGCTAGATAGTGTTCTGCAGTTTCCCTGTCGGGCTTTTCAACAAATTCAACAACGGGATAGGCTCCCTTTTCACCATTACTGTTCACCGAAGCCCTGATATAACCGTAACCAGTTTCAGGAGATGCGGGTACAATACCAAAAGTAACCAGCTCCCCTTTTTCGGCAGCAGGCTTACCTGCGGCAATTGCGAGACCAAATGCAAACGTGTCAAGAATGACATGATCAGCAGGCAAAAGCAGTATGCTGGCTCCGGGATACTTTTCAGCGACAAGCATTGCTGCTATGGCGGCTGCAGGAGCGGTATTGCGTCCTTTAGGTTCAAGAATAATTTCCCCGATATTGGTCTCTATCTCATGAAGCTGCTCGGCAACCAGAAAGCGGTGACTCTCATTGCAGATACAATACACCGGCCCTACGTCATCGGTAGCGCCAAGCCGAAGCACGGTCTCTTGCAGCATGGTTTTCTCTCCAACAAGAGAAAGCAGCTGTTTGGGGTACAATGCACGGGAAAGAGGCCATAACCTTGTACCCGAACCGCCACTGAGAATCACAGGAATAATCATGAAAAAAAAGAGGTTTTTAACATTAACGGGTTAGATACTTTTCATACATCTTCCACGTCGATGAAACAAGAGTATCGACGTCGCTGTGCTTCGGCACCCAGCCGAGTAGTTCCCGTGCTTTGCCGGACGATGCCACAAGCTCGGAAGGATCACCGGCACGCCTGCCAACAACTTCTGCAGGGACGGCCATTCCGGTAATGACGCGGGCCCGTTCTACCATTTCGAGAACACTCACGCCAGTCTCGCTTCCAAGGTTAACCGTTAAGCTCTTGTTATGCCGAAGAATATATTCAAAGGCGGCAACATGTGCTTCCGCCAGGTCACTCACATGAACATAGTCACGGATACAGCTTCCATCCCGAGTCGGATAATCATTGCCATATATGGAAAGTTTCGGCCGAACACCGGCAGCTACCTCCATCACAATAGGCAGAAGGTTTTCCGGGTTCAGCTCAAGCCCCTTGATTCGCCCCTCAACATCGTAACCGGCAGCATTGAAATAACGGATTGCAGCAAAGCGCATCCCTTTAAGCCGGTCATACCAGCCAAGCAGGCGCTCGATTTCAAGCTTGGTGAAACCGTAAAAATTTTCAGGTTCCTTCGGATGCTCCTCATCAATCGGAAGATATTGAGGACTTCCATAGACGGCTGCCGAAGAGGAAAAGATAAGCGGTGACAGTCCGGCTTCAGCAGCCTGGTTAATAATATTGATCGTACCGGCAATATTGGCTTCGGCATACGCCTCCGGATTCAGCATCGACTGACCGGCAGCTTTCAGGGCTGCAAGATGCACACATCCGTCATATCCTTTAGCCATCTCAGCCCGTAACTGTTCGGGACGCATGATATCACCATGCACAAAACGGGCATCTTCAAAAAGATTTTCCCTCAACCCGGTCTGCAGATTATCAAAAACCGTAACCTCCATGCCGCGATCAAGAAAAGCCCTCGCAACATGACTGCCGATATAGCCCGCGCCACCGATAACCAGAATTCGCATAAAAACTACCCTGTCAAATAGTTATGAATTAAATAGCCAATACCCCGCTCAACGGTTGGCATACATTTCCTCGTAATAACGCTGATACCCCCCTGAAGTCACATCGTCCAGCCACTCCGCATGAGAAAGGTACCAGTCGACCGTCAGTTCAAGCCCGTTTTCAAAAGAAATCGAAGGAACCCACCCCAGTTCGCGCTGCAACTTCGAAGAATCAATCGCATAGCGAAGGTCGTGGCCCGCCCGATCGGTCACATAAGTAACAAGCTTTTCAGACTCACCTGGAAGACGGTTGAGCTTTGTATCCATGATATGGCAAAGAAGCTTGATCAGGTCAATGTTGCTCCACTCGTTATGACCGCCGATATTGTAGGTCTCACCGTTCCTGCCCCGATGAAAAATCACATCAATAGCCTCAGCATGATCGACAACCCAAAGCCAGTCGCGAATATTCTCTCCCTTTCCATAGACCGGAAGCGGTTTGCGGTTGACAATATTATTAATAAAAAGAGGGATCAGCTTTTCCGGGAACTGGAAAGATCCGTAATTATTGGAACAGTTACTGATCACAACCGGCATACCAAAAGTATCATGCCAGGCCCTGACAAAATGGTCAGAAGAAGCTTTCGAAGCTGAATAGGGACTATGGGGATCGTAAGGAGTCTCTTCAGTAAAAAGTCCCTCCCTGCCAAGTGAACCATAAACCTCATCGGTTGAAATGTGATAGAACCTTTTACCCTCATAATCATTATGCCAGGAAGCTTTGGCGGCATTGAGCAGGTTGACCGTCCCCAGCACATTGGTCACCACAAATTCAGTCGGATTGGTAATTGAGCGATCAACATGCGACTCGGCTGCCAGATGGATCACCCCATCAAAACGGTTCTCTGAGAACAACCGCATCAGAAACTCACCATCGGTGATATCCCCTTTGATAAACCGGTAGTTCTGGTTGCTGTCAATATCATGAAGATTAGCAAGGTTTCCGGCATAGGTCAACTTGTCAAGATTGGTAACCTTGTAAGAAGGATGATTCTTCAGGAAATGACGAACAACATGTGAACCGATAAAACCGGCTCCTCCAGTAATCAAGATATGCATAGGTATAACTGTTTTGTTATGATGGCCGATCCCGATCTCATCCTTTCGCTCCATGCTGCAACTTTTCAAGCATGGATGCCAGCGATACCCGCCAGTGCGGGATTTCGAGTTTCCAGTCGTGCTTTATTGCTGACTTGTTCAGAACGCTGTAGTAAGGCCTCGGTGCAATCTGGGGATATTGGGCACTTTCGACAGGCACAACCTTGCAGGGCAGTCCAGCCAGCTCCATAATGGCCTGAGCAAAATCATACCACGAACAAACCCCTTCGTTGGAGTAATGATAGGTTGCTGCGTAGAGTTTATTTTTATCATACTGCTCAATAATCGACAAAAGAGCTTCTGCAAGATCAGCCGCCCAGGTTGGCGTACCGATCTGGTCCTCCACAACGCTCAGCCCGGATCGCTCAGCTCCAAGACGCAACATGGTCTTGACAAAATTAGCACCATAAAGGGAGTAAAGCCATGATGTCCTGATAATCAGATGAGAGGGGGCAATACTGCGTATACGCTCCTCCCCTTCCCATTTCGACACACCGTAAACACCGAGTGGAGTCGCCGGATCAACTTCGCGGTAAGGAGTGTTCGATTTTCCATTAAAAACATAATCAGTGGAAATATGCACCAGAAGAGCATTGCGTTCTTTGGCACACAAAGCAAGCACGGCGGCACCATCACGATTAACCCTTAAGGCTGCATCAACATCCGATTCTGCCTTGTCCACAGCAGTATATGCTGCACAATTAATAATAACATCAATACCATGTTCGCAGCAAACGGCGGCAACCTGACCGGAAGAGGTAATATCGAGATCAGGAAGGTCATAGAAAAAAAAGCGCTGTTTACCGGAGCGGGTTGAGAGCTCCTGAAGCTCAGATCCCAGTTGGCCCCGACTGCCTGTAACAAGAATATTCATGCTTATTTTTTAAAGAAAAGCCTATATCTGATTATTTTGAAATACTATATCGGGAATAAAAAGCGTCACAAACACCCGAATTTTCACAAATCGTTCAATATCCCCATTTCTTAACCCTCTGCATACTTGGGGAATGTTCTGGAAAGCTGCCAAAGATAACGAAAAAAAGAGAGTAAACTTTTGAAGTGTAAATATTTCTTCTCTTTTGGAAAAAGGTGCATTTGCTGCATTAGCTGATGGTGGCAAGCCTTTACAGTGTGTAGTTTAGAAAAACACTCTACACAACCCTACACGAATAAACCGGAACCATGACGGGCTCTATAGTCTGCCTGATTGCTTCATTTAATACTGTAACCGGATCGACTGGCTGCGGCGAATTGTGCGTTTTCGGGTAGAATGACGCATCAGCGTAGTTTTTTTTGAGGGTGTCGAGGAGTTTGTTAAGTTCGAGAAGTTGTTTGTTCATGTCGAGCGCGGCGTTTTGGAGTTGCTGGATTTTTCGGTTACGCTGCTTCTGCAGAGCGAGAAAGTCACTGAATTCCTCCTCGGTCATGCGGAGGTACTTGCGCACCGTTACCCTGTCCAAGCCAGTATTTCGGCTAATTTGGCGGATGAGTTGAGCCACCAAGTTTCTTGCGCTGTTTAGTTTCGATTTTCTTTATGCTTTCAACTGCTGGCAAATTCTCTGGCATTGTACCACCCAATTCTTGAATGGTTTTCCTGACTTTTGCGCCGACTTCCTGGTGTGTCTGATTTGCGGCTTTTTTGCCTTTGACCTTGTCTCTGCGGAGTTTTTCTTCTGCCTGTGTGGCTCGAAACAGGTTGGCGGCCAATTCCGTGCTTCCCATGTGATCCAGGATTTTCTGGCTCTTTTTCAGTCCTTTTCGTCTATGAATATCATCTTGCCTTAATCCTCCGTACAGGCCCATGTATCCATGATTCTGAAAAATGGCATAATCCAGAGGCTCTACGACCCCTGCATTCTTTGCTGCATCTGCCAGTTGCACATTATGCAGGCGGATCTCTTTGCGCAAGAGAACTCGCCTTTCTTCTTCAATATTTTCGTCTGATAATTCCTGCCGTCGTGTTTGTACTGCAAAATAAGTTTGCCCCTGTGCTACCTGCTCTTTTTTGGGATCAGCATTCTGTATTGCGAGATAACAGGCATAACGCGACATAAACATCGTTTTGACAGCACGTTGCCCTCCTTTACCGATTTCGATCATTTCGGTGACATCAACGAAATGATCCTCGATAGGATGGGCACTGTTGAAGCAAGCTATTTTGGCTTTTTCTACGACTGCCTCAAAATTACGGTAGTCGCCATAACCCAAAACTTCAGCAAACTCACGGCTTGACCAAAATTCATAACCAGCATCATTTACCCTCTTGATCTGCTCAAATGGAGAGGCATGTTCATTGTCCGTTTTTCTGATGTTTCTGCTCATAATGCTTACCCTTGTTGGGCATTTGGCTGTTTGAAAATGATAGTTGCAACTTGTTCTGTCGAAAGTTCTTAATGTGTGGGCCTGCAGCAGGGCGGCAGGTCAGCCGTTCTTTGCATCCTGGTATTTCTTGAAGTTCTCGGCTTGTTCAAATATTTCTTTGTAGACTTCGTCTCTGTCTACTGGTGGATAGCCGTGATCGGAGAGGAGAATGATGAGGTCGGCCTTCAGTTCGGCTTTGATATCGTTGCGATGACTCCAGTCGATATATTTGGCTTTATCATCTACTACGTCCTTGACTTTTTTTGAGAGTGTGATCAGTTTTTCGTCAGGGTACTCGAAATCGTACTTTTTGGCAAGAGCTTTCAGGATGTCGTAGAAGGCTTTTTCTTCAAAGTTGATACCCAGGTCAGCGAAGGATTCTTTTTCTTTTTTGAGTGCATGGTAGAGGTCGAGAATCTCGTCGGTAAAATCTTCGAGCACATTGCTTACCAGAATATCTTGCTCTTTTCGGTCGTTGTATTTTTCCACCAATGTCTTGAACATGATGGAGAAGTCGGCGGCTTTTGACTTATTTACTTGCCGGTACTCATCAATTGCGCGTTTCAGGAGCTGTTGCAGGAGTTTGATTTTGGTATTCGGCATCTTGATTTTTTCAAGCTTTGCCAGATAGTCGTCATCAAACAGATCGACTTCTTTGGTATGGTCATTGCCGAGTTTGAAGAGTTCTTCGACGCCGTCGCTTTGTAATGCACCCTGGATCATTCTCTGAACCTTGGCGTTCATCTGTGCTATATCTGGTGCATCGCCTTTGGTTAGTTTGAAAACTATTGACCGCACTGCCATGTTGATGAACTTTTTTTTGCCTTCTTCGATCAATTCTGCCCGGCGGTGTTCAAAACAGTCGCTGGCGAATTTGAGAAAGATGAGCGCCAGAACGACGTGTTTGTATTCGGATGACTCCACGCTGCCGCGCAGTTTGTCGGCGGAATCCCACAAGGTTTCTTCTATGCTTTTCTGGTTTTTCTTTACTGTTTGTTTCTTGAGCATGTTGTACTGATTGTTGTTTGATTGGGTGTCACTGGGCGGTTACTGCCAGTCGGTTGGTTTTGCAGGAAAAAAACAATATCTAAGGCGTTCCTGTAACAAGAATATTCATGCAAAAACACTAGTGTCCGGTTATAAGTCGAATAAATTCAACTGGTTAGAGATATAGGTATCTTCAGCCATGCCAGCAGAATTCGTAACTAATTGTAAAATATCAACTTTCTCGAAAACGCTGACGCTCAAGATCTGTAGGAATGTGT
>CAIPKT010000136.1 GCA_903865705.1 uncultured Chlorobiaceae bacterium | reverse complement strand
CTGAAAAGATAAGGGGCTAAAAAAAGGCGGCGCCATGCCGCCTTTTCCCATTGCTTTAAAACCACTTCACCACCATACACTTTACCTTTTTCAACTTACTTCTGGTAAATAATTTCCATATTGAACGTTCCAAAATGAAACTATAAGCTTTAACAGAGGGTTGACCAATGCAGCATCATCAAACCGATTGCCGCCGCGAAGCCAACGAGTGAAGAAAAAACCGACGTACAAACATACTAATGGAATTCAGCCATATCAACATCCGGGGCGCAAGAGTCCACAACCTCAAAAATATCTCTCTTGATATTCCTCGCAATAAATTTGTTGTCATAACCGGCCTTTCAGGATCAGGAAAATCAAGCCTTGCCTTCGACACCATCTACGCCGAAGGGCAGCGCCGGTTTATGGAAACACTCTCACCCTACGCACGGCAATATATCGGCAGCATCGAACGCCCCGACGTTGACTTTATCGAAGGGCTTTCGCCCGTCATCTCCATCGACCAAAAGAGCACCAACCGCTCGCCCCGTTCAACAGTCGGAACCATCACCGAAATTCATGACTTTATCCGCCTGCTCTACGCCAAAGCAGGAAGGCGGTACGACCCAGTCACCGGAGCCATGCTCCAGCAGCAGAACGAGGCAAGCATCGGCGAAGCCATACTCGCCATGCCCCAAGGCACAAAAATCCAGATACTCTCTCCACTCGTCTCCGGACGGAAAGGCCACTACCGGGAACTCTTTGAACGCCTTCTCCTTAAAGGGTTTCTGCGGGTACGCATCGACGGCAAATACCGGGAGATGGAAAAAGATATGCAGATTGAACGCTATAAAAGCCACACCATTGAACTCGTTGTCGACCGTCTGGTAATCGGTCCCGACTGCGAAGATCGCCTCAGAGATGCCGTCAGTATGGCCATCGTCATGTCGGAACATAAATCATCCGTGATTTGCGACCCCCTGGAGAGCGAACTGAAAGAACAGACCTTCAGCACACGCTACGCCTATTCGGATGGCTCCGTCCCCGTCGACAGCCTTGCGCCTAACCACTTCAGCTTCAACTCCCCCTACGGCGCATGCCCGGAATGCAACGGCATCGGAGAACTCATGCAGCTTTCAGGGGAGCTGATGATTCCCGACACCACGCTATCCCTCAACGAAGGCGGGCTCGATCCATTCGGAAAATCAGGAAAGAGGAACCTCTGGCAGGTGATCAGAGCAATCGCCAGAGAGTTCAAATTCACCCTCGACACCCCCATCGCCGATATCCCGCAAGAGGCCATCAAAATCCTGCTTGAAGGATCCGGCAGCCGAACCTTTGACGTCAGCTACAGTTACTCCGGCCACGACACCCTTTACCCGCAACCATTTCCCGGAGCACTCCCCTACGTCGATGAGATCCGGAAAAATGCCAGCTCATCCAAAATACGGGAGTGGGCCGAAAACTACATGGTACGCCAGCCCTGCCCCTCATGCAAAGGAGCAAGACTGCGCAAAGAGAGTCTGCTGGTCAAAATAAACGACCTTAACATCGCGGAATGCGAATCCAGACCGCTGCCCGAAGCCCTGGCCTTTTTCACAGCACTGCCCGACAACCTCACCGCAAAAGAGCGGCTTGTGGCCACGCCGGTGCTGCATGAAATCATCAAACGCCTTGAATTTCTTCTTAACGTCGGGCTCAGTTACCTCTCGCTTGACCGGAGTTCGCAAACCCTTTCAGGCGGCGAAGCGCAACGCATAAGGCTTGCATCACAGCTCGGCTCACAACTCAGCGGCGTCCTCTATGTCCTTGATGAACCAAGCATCGGACTGCACCAGCGCGACAACCACAAGCTTATCACCTCACTCAAACGGCTCCGCGATCTCGGCAACACCGTCCTCGTCGTCGAACACGATAAAGACACCATGCTTGAAGCCGATGAAATCATCGATCTCGGGCCTGGAGCAGGAGAGTACGGCGGAGAAATAGTCGCCCAGGGAGCAGCCTCCTCCCTTGACCCAAACTCACTGACCGCAGGATACCTTAACGGAACCCGGCAGGTCTTTTGCAAAAGAGAAGAAACCGATGAGGTCAACGAACCGCAATTTCTGAAACTAACAGGGTGCCGGGGCAACAACCTTCAGAATATCGACATCACCATTCCGCTCCGTTCACTCGTCAGCATCACCGGCGTCAGCGGATCAGGCAAATCGACCATCATCAACGAAACCCTTTTTCCAATACTGGCGCGCCATTTTTACCGCTCAAAACTGCTCACCTACCCCTACGAAAGCATCGAAGGGATCAAGCATATCGACAAGGTGGTCAACGTCGACCAGTCGCCCATCGGCCGCACACCCCGTTCAAACCCTGCGACCTATACAGGAGCCTTTACCTTCATCCGCGACTTCTTTACACGCCTGCCCGAAGCGCAAATCAGGGGATACAAAGCCGGACGTTTCAGTTTTAATGTCAAAGGGGGGCGCTGCGAAGTTTGCCAGGGCGCCGGAACCAGGAAAATTGAGATGAACTTTTTGCCCGACGTTTATGTCCAATGCGAAAACTGCAAGGGAGAGCGCTACAACCGCGAAACCCTGCTGGTCAAATACCGTGGAAAATCAATTGCCGATGTGCTCGAAATGCCCATCACCGAAGCTGCGGAATTCTTCGCCGACTTCCCGCGGATACTCCGCATCCTGACCACCATGCAGAGCGTCGGGCTCGGCTACCTCAAGCTTGGCCAGCCCTCTCCCATGCTTTCAGGCGGCGAAGCACAACGCATCAAGCTCTCAGCGGAACTCGCCAAAATACAGACCGGCAAAACCCTCTACATTCTTGACGAACCAACCACCGGACTCCACTTCCAGGACATCCAGCACCTGCTCGAAGTGCTCCGCCGGCTTGTCGACAAAGGCAACAGCGTCATCATCATCGAACACAACCTCGACATCATCAAAAACAGCGACTGGATTATTGACGTTGGACCAGAAGGCGGCTACGAAGGAGGCAAAATTATTGCCGAAGGCACCCCTCAGGAAATTGCCCGAATGGAGCACTCCTACACCGGTAAATTTTTAAAGACCGAGATGGGAATAGTTTGAACTCAGAGGAACTCCTCGTAATAATCAAGATCCTTGTGAAAGGTCTCCTCAAGGGCCCGGAGAGAAAAAAAGGCCGCCGTCACGCAGATGGCGCCAACCAGCAACGCCCCTGATTCCAGCCCGAAAAGTCCCCTGAAATATTGAAACAGCATGGTGATGGGCACCACCATGCCTCGAACAAGATTAGGCACCGTAGTCGCAACCGATGCGCGAAGATTGGTGCCGAACTGTTCAGCCGCAACCGTAACAAAAATAGCCCAGTAACCACCCGAAAAACCAAGGATGGCGCATACCACATAAAAAAATTGCGGACTCTGGACGCCCTGCAGAAAATAGAGCGCAATCGCTCCGACCGTCAGCATCATGAACAACAGAATAACCTTCTTTCTGCTCTGCAGAAACTGACTCAACAAGCCGCTCGAAAGATCACCAAAAACCAGCCCGAGATAACAATACATCACCGCATTACCAGCAGAAACCGGGCCGGAAATACCGAGCTCAACACCAAATTCAGGCGAAAAAGTAATCAGCACCCCCACAACAAACCAGATCGGCACCCCAATCATGATGGAGTTAAGGTAACGGAAAAAGCGGTTACGGTCCGTAAAGAGAGCCAGCATATTGCCCCGGCTCAATCCATTTTTTTCCTCCATAGCCTTGAACATCCCCGACTCGGCAACCTTCACACGGGCAAGCAGCAGCAAAAGTCCGAGCCCGCCTCCAATAAAAAAGGCATTATGCCACTCATAGGTATTAGCCACAATATTAGCCAAAATCGCCCCCGAAACGCCAATCGACGCCACAAGCATCGTCCCGTACCCCCGTATTTTGGTATGCAGCACCTCCGAAACAAGCGTAATGCCCGCCCCAAGCTCCCCCGCAAGACCGACACCGGCTATAAAGCGCAACACCGCATAAGCAGGCAATGACGAAACAAAACCATTGGCAATATTGGCCAGCGAGTAAAGCAAAATAGAGGCAAACATGATCTTCAAACGCCCCTTCTTGTCGCCAAGCCACCCCCAAAGAATACCGCCAACCAGCATACCGATCATCTGCAT
>CAIPKT010000135.1 GCA_903865705.1 uncultured Chlorobiaceae bacterium | reverse complement strand
AATCCTGTTGTATTTTGTTCAACCAACTTCAATTTCCTCGGCGGTTCATTCTGCATGTCCACGGCAGAAAAAATCTGGCAGGCCAGCAAAATCGCCATTGAGCGCAGAGTACCTCTTGTTATCCAGGCTACCGGAGGTGGCGCAAGAATGCATGAAGGGTGCTCTTCGATGGTTGGCCTTCCAAAGCTGCATGTCGCGATTTCAAGTGTTGAAAAAGCAGGACTTCCTGTCATTACCATCATTACCGACCCAACACTTGGCGGTGTCGCCATAGGGATAGGATCAAGGGGCATCAAGCTCTTTGAACATAACGCCGGCAATATCGGCTTTTCAGGCAAACGAGTCATTGAACAGTATACCGGCAAACCGACAACCAAAGATTTCCAGACTACCTGGTGGTTGCAACAGAAAGGATTTGTCGAGAATACGGCTTTGCCGACAAACATGAAATATAAAATTTCAGAACTTCTCAGCCAGTACAACATTGAGAAAAACCAGCAGGAAGCATCGTTATGACACACTCCCGGCCTGATTCTCTCTTTTCTGAGTTCCCGGCGGTCAGCCGGGCCCAATGGAAAAACAAGGCAGTTGCCGAACTCAAAGAGAAACCTTATGACACAATCGTCTGGCATACGCCAGACGGTTTCGATCTTGAACCATGGCACTCTCATGAAGAGAAAGCGCAGCACCTTGATCTCCCACGCTGCAAAACGGTCAATTCCTGGAAAAATTGCCACCGTGTTACCGTTCTTGATCCGGAAACTGCAAACATAGCGGCATTAAAATGCTTCGAGCTTGATGCCGCAGCACTTGAATTCCTGATCATCGATCCAGCGCTCTTTACTCCGGCGAACCTGACACGGCTTCTGAACGGAATCAAAACTTCTGCCGTAGCCATCTATTTTTCCGGCAATCTTCCCCCCGCTGCTGAGTTGCTGAAAATGCTTGCCGCCATTCCCGGGTTCACCATAAGCACCGGCGGAATCCTTTCAGCAACACCTGTCGATTCAAAAGAGCAGGATCAGAAGCTCTTCAGTTTGGCGGAATCACTTCCGGCATTCCGCTTTCTGTCAGTCGATACCATATCCTTCCATGACAAAGGTTCGACCGCAGTCCAGGAAATTGCACTTGCGCTTGCCGGAGTGAGTGACTACCTGCATCGCTTTATGCAGGCGGGAATTCCGGCTGACCGTATTGTGGCGGCTATGGAAATCATTCTCCCTGTTGGCTCAAGCCACTTTATTGAACTCGCAAAACCAAGAGCCCTACGCTACCTTCTTCAGCACATCCTGAAGGCTTACGGTGCATCGGTATCAACATTGCCCGCACTTTTTGCAAGAACATCTGAAAGAAACCGCTCCCTGCTCGATCCCTACACTAATGTGCTCCGGCTGACCACAGAAGCGGTTTCAGCAATTCTTGGCGGTTACGATACCCTGCAGATAGGCTCGTTCGACACCGGGCTTTCCGTAAAACCGGATATTGCAGAACGAATTACCGGCAATATTCACCTGATTCTCAAGGAAGAGGCATCCCTTGACCGGGTTGTTGACCCTGCTCATGGCTCGCATTACCTTGAAGCTATGACCAGAAACCTGGCAGAGTCGGCATGGACTATCTTTAAAGAGATCGAAGCGGCAGGCGGCATGGCTGAAGCATTAAATTCCGGTTTTATCGAAAGCAAAATTGCAGAAGCTGCAGCTAAACGACAAAAGAACCTCGACAACCGGAAAAAAACGCTGATTGGCATCAACCGCTACCCTTGGCCGCTCACTGCCGAACAGGAAGAAAATATTGATACGCTCGAAGGTGCTTTGGAAAAACTGCCTGAAGGCAATGAAACAGCAGGTTATGAGCTGGTACGCCTGAAAAACCGTTCTTACAGCCTTAAGTCAGGCCGCACACCATCCGTATTTATCTGGATGCAGGGCAACCCGGCCGTAAGCTTCCAGCAGGCAGCCTTTGCTGAAGACTTTTTCAAATGCGGTGGTTTTGAAGTTGCCGGTCGGGCAACACTCCCTCTTGAAGAGAGTGCATACAGCACAGCCCTGCAAAGCAAACCGGATATTGTTGTCCTCTGCATCGCTGAAAAAGATCCCGTACCAACAGCGGAAACACTCTGCAAGAAACTCCACATCCTTGATGATGGCATTATTACCGTCATGGCAGGAAAGCCACCCGAAGAAAAGGAGCGCCTTTTTGCCGCAGGCCTCGACAGTTTTATCTATACCGGCGTCAACGTCCTTGAAATGCTGAAATCCTACCAACGTAAAACCGGAGTGCAATGAGACCGGACTTTTCAGAGATCGATATTTTCTCTTCCGTTCCTGCCGCCAATACGGTCGGCACAGAGACTCAGCAGACTGTCTGGAAAACTGCGGAAGGGATTGACATCAAATCCATATACCAGGAATCCGATATTGAGCAGCCTGACCAACTGAACTTTGCCCCGGGCTTTGCGCCATACATTGGAGGTCCATACACTACCATGTATACCACCAGGCCATGGACCATTCGGCAATATGCCGGATTTTCAACCGCCGAGGAATCGAACCGCTTTTACCGCCTGAACCTGGCAGCAGGCCAGAAAGGACTTTCCGTCGCTTTCGACCTTCCCACTCACCGTGGTTATGATTCCGACCATGAAAGGGTTATCGGTGATGTCGGCAAAGCCGGTGTTGCTGTTGACTCGGTTGAAGACATGAAAACTCTTTTCGATCAGATTCCGCTTGGCGATATCTCGGTCTCCATGACCATGAACGGAGCAGTGCTGCCTATCATGGCGTTTTATATTGTTGCGGCTGAAGAGCAGGGAGTGCCTACTGAGAAGCTTAGCGGCACAATCCAGAACGATATTCTCAAGGAGTTTATGGTTCGCAACACCTATATCTACCCGCCAGAACCATCCATGCGGATTATTGCCGACATTTTCCGCTACACCAGCGAAAAAATGCCGAAGTTCAACTCGATCAGCATCTCAGGCTACCACATGCAGGAAGCAGGAGCAACAGCCGATCTTGAGCTTGCCTTCACCCTTGCTGACGGACTTGAATATATCCGTACCGGCCTTAAAACAGGGCTCGATATCGATGCCTTTGCGCCGCGCCTCTCCTTCTTCTGGGCGACCGGAATGAATTATTTCATGGAAATAGCCAAGTTGCGGGCAGCACGGATGCTCTGGGCAAAAATTGTCAAGCAGTTCAATCCGAAAAATCCGAAATCCCTCATGCTCCGTTCCCACTGCCAGACTTCAGGCTGGAGCCTGACCGAGCAGGATCCCTTCAACAACATCACCCGCACCTGTCTTGAAGCTCTCGCGGCAACGCTTGGCCACACCCAGTCGCTGCACACCAATGCGCTTGATGAAGCCATTGCGCTGCCCTCACCATTTTCAGCCCGTATAGCCCGCAATACGCAGCTCTATCTGCAGGAAGAGAGCGATATCACCCGAAGCATCGACCCTTGGGCAGGCTCCTCTTATGTCGAATACCTGACTGCAGAGCTCGCGGCGAAAGCATGGAAGATTATCTGTGATATCGAAGAGGCCGGGGGAATGGTCAAGGCTATCGAACAGGGGTTGCCGAAGCTGCAGATCGAAGAGGCTGCGACTCGCAAGCAGGCCCGGATCGACAGCGGAAAGGAAATTATTGTCGGTGTCAACGGCTACAAAACCACAAGCAAAACCGACATCGAACTGCTCGAAGTCGACAATACCCTGGTGCTCGATCAACAACTCCGGCGACTGGTATCCATCAAGGCTGAACGCGACAGCGAAGCATGTGCTCTGGCACTCAAGGCCATTGAGGAAAGCGCAGCATCAGGAGAAGGCAACCTGCTGGAACTGGCTGTCGATGCCGCAAGAAAAAGAGCTACCTTGGGAGAAATATCATCAGCCTGCGAAAAAACTTTCGGAAGATATCGCGCCATCACCCGACTTAACAGCAGTGTCTATATGTCGCAGATGCAGGATAACAAACTCTTTAAAGAGGCTCAGAAGCTCGCCGATGACTTTGCATCACTTGACGGCCGCCGCCCACGAATCATGGTTTCCAAAGTTGGACAAGATGGGCATGACCGTGGCGCCAAAGTCATTGCCGCAGGTTTTGCCGATGTCGGTTTTGACGTCGATATCAGCCCTCTTTTCCAGACACCTGAAGAAGTCGTACAACAGGCGCTCGACAACGATGTCCACCTGATAGGCATATCAAGCCTTGCAGCAGGTCACAAGACCCTGATTCCGAAAATTATCGAGGAGCTGAAGGTGCACGGCCGGCCGGATATCCTGGTTATTGCGGGTGGCATTATTCCCGAACGCGATCACGCCTTCCTCTATGAAAAAGGTGTTGCCGGAATTTTTGGCCCAGGAACCGTCATTGCCGAAGCTGCGATCACGATTTTGAAAAAATTGATCGCAGGGTAGGGGCACGGCATGCAGTAAGGGCACGGCATGCCGTGCCCCTACGAAAACGATCATTATTTTACGTTTACCCCGTGCGTAACCGTATTTGTTGTAGGGGCACGGCATGCCGTGCCCTTACGAAAATGATTAAACCGCATACCGTGCCCTTACGAAAACGATTATCGGCATGCCCCGTGCCCCTACAATTGAACAACACGACACCATGACAAGACCCCGTTACGATCCGGATGTGGATACGGTGGTCACCGGGATCATGAACGGTGACCGCCACATGCTCAGCCGGGCCATTACACTGATCGAGTCGCAGAAACCGGAACATGAGCGCAAAGCCCATGAGATTTTGGACCGCTGCCTCGCAAAAAAAACAAACGCAATCCGCATTGGCATAACCGGCTCACCGGGAGCCGGGAAAAGCACTTTTATAGAGACCCTTGGCGAAGAGATCATCAACCAGGGGCTTCGACTTGCCGTTCTTGCAATTGACCCCAGCAGCATGCAATCGAAAGGGAGCATTCTGGGCGACAAGGCACGAATGGAAAAGCTTGCAGGAAGAAAGGAGGCCTTTATCCGTCCAACAGCCTCGTCAGGCTATCTGGGAGGCACCTCGCCAAAAACCCATGAAGCCATCGTCCTCTGCGAAGCTGCCGGATATGATGTTATTGTGGTTGAAACCGTCGGTGTCGGACAATCAGAAGTGGCGGTTGACCGTATGGTTGATTTTATCCTGCTCCTCATGCTGCCCGGATCGGGAGACGAACTGCAGGGTATCAAGCGGGGCATCATGGAGATAGCCGATGCCGTGGCTATCACCAAAACTGATGGAGAGCAAGCCGGTATTGCGGCAATCTCAAGAGCTGAATTCGAAGCCGCCCTCAGAATGCTGCCAGCCAAACATCCATTCTGGCAACCGAAGGTCTTCCTTACCTCTGCCCTCACAGGCACCGGCATCAAGGAGGTCTGGCAGAACATCTCCGAGTTTTTTGCACAAATGCAGGAACAAAACCTGCTCAATGAAAGACGCCACCAGCAACTGAAAAACCTGCTCTATAGCGTCCTTGAAGAGATGCTGAAGAGAGAGTTCTTCACTCACCCCGAGGTCATCCGCTCAAAAGAGAACATTGAACGACAAGTGCTTCAGGCAGAGCTCAGCCCTTTCAGCGGCGCAAATGCCTTGATGGAAGCCTTCACTCGTCGCCAATAAACTCCGTCTCCTCCGCCTTGACAATCAACACCGGACAATTAGCCTTGCGGACAACCGTCTCAGCGACACTGCCCATAATAAAGCGGCTCAGCCCTTTTTTACCATGGGAACCCATGATAACAAGATTAACATTGAGTTCAGCCGCTTTCTCAAGAATCGCATCAGAAGGGTTGCCAAACTCGATCGAGCAATCAGCTTTAAGGCCTGCGCGGACGAGATCATCAAGAATAACCTTAAGATCCTCAGCGGCTGCTTTTTCCAGATCCTCTTCAAGCGGAACATAATTGAGCGTGATGTCAACCGCCATGGGCCTTGGTTCCACAACATTCAAAAGATGGATAGAGGCACCCATGCCTACGGCAAACTCCCTGGCATACTGCACCGCCTTGCGGGAAGCATCAGAAAAATCGACAGGACAAAGAATCATATGAATCTTGAACATGATCGGAATAGTTTAGGTTGCCTCGGAAGAGGGAGATGAACGGCCGTCAAGAAAGGGCCTGAGCATGTCGATCGGGAGCGGGAAAATGATGGTGGAGTTGTGTTCCACAGAGATATCCTTAAGCGTCTGCAGATAACGAAGCTGCAGGGCCGAAGGACTGGCTGCAATAATCCTCGCAGCATCAGCAAGCCGTTGTGCCGCCTGGAACTCACCTTCCGCATTGATAATGGTTGAGCGGCGCTCACGTTCCGCCTCAGCCTGCTTGGCCATGGCACGGCGCATCTCCTCCGGCAGGTCAATCTCCTTCACCTCCACCTTGGCTACCTTGACCCCCCATGGCTCGGTATCCTTGTCGAGGATGTTCTGTATCCGGTCATTGATTTCGTCACGCTCGGCAAGGAGATTATCAAGCTCTCCCTGGCCGCAGACGCTGCGCAGCGTGGTCTGCGCCAACTGAGAGGTGGCAAAATGGAAATCGGCAACTTCAACAATTGCCTTAATAGGATCAACAACCCGGAAATAGACAACCGCACTCACCTTTACCGAAACGTTGTCGCGAGTGATAATATCCTGCGGAGGAACATCAAGCGTTACCGTACGAAGGTCAACCTTGACCATTTTGTCTATCCCCGGAATAAGGATAATAAGCCCCGGGCCCTTGGCCCCGATAATCCGGCCAAGACGAAAAACGACTGCCCGCTCATACTCCCTTAGAATTTTTACTGCGGAAATCAAAAACGCAGCAATCAACAATAAAACCGTCATTACATTGAATTCAAGCATAACAGCGTCCCCATTTATTAAAAGTTAGCTCAACAGATATCTTACCTTAATACTACGCAATAACAAAACAACAAATCTCGAAAAACTATTCCAGCCTCAAATAAATAACCAAAAAATTAACCTCAGAACATCGAATGTTCGCCAAGCTCCTGCCCTGCAAGCCCCTCTTTCAACACCCGGCTATAGAAATCGCGCAAAGTATCGGTACCGTATGATGGCGTCAAATCGGCATCATATTTTCCTGTATTCGGATTGAGGACAAGCATAGACTCAGAACAATAGTACTTGCCGATACGGGCATACTCAGCCTTATCTTGCAGTTTCGGAAAAAACTTTGCAAGAAAACTCATCACCGTAATGATCACGTCGAACATCTTGATCGGCATATTTTTGAACTTCGGCTCGCGGCCGAGAAGTTCAAAGAGCATTTCGCCCTGCTCCCTGTGAGAAATCGCCTTCCCTGGACCGCCAATAGGCAGAATTTTATTTTGTTTTGCCAGATCTTCCAGGCAATCGGCCATGAAACGAGCAAGATCCGATTCGCTGATTGGCTTGCAGGCAGTCAGTTCTCCATTGCCAAACATGACAAAAGGCTTCCCTTTTTTCACGGATTCAACCTGGCCTGCAATGGACTTGAAAAAAGCCGTCGGACGGACTATCGACCAAGTAAGCCCCGATTCCTTCAGCTCTTGCTCAAATTTCAGCTTTGCTCTCTGGAATTCAAGCAGCGGTTTCTGTACACAGATGGCAGAGAGCAGCACAAAATGAGTCGCTCCTGCAGCCTTACCTGCGTCGAGGGCATTCCGTGTGGCTTGATAGTCGATATCCCAAGAATCCTTTACACCCCCATTTCTGGAGGTCAAACAAGAGACAACCACATCGAAATGCTCTCCCCGGATACCACTCTTCTTCAGTGAATCCATATGGCTCACATCACCGAATCGCACCTCTGAACCTTTCAACTGAATGCGGGTCTCTCCTGCTCTCGTCTTCGAACCAACACCTGATTGCTCACGGGCAAAACTTACTACAGCATAGCCTCTGGCAACCAGTTCACGGACAACAAATTTGCCTATATATCCAGTGGCTCCAACAACAAAAACACGCTTTGGCGCCTGAACCTCAGAATGCGAAGAAGTATTCACAGTTTAGCTATGGTTATGGTTCAATAGAATCATCATCTCCTGTCGCAGTTCACTCTCTCACTTTCATCAGAAGAACGAGTGAACTTGCAACACAAAACCAGTTATTAATTTAAGTAAAACATTATAAGATGAACTACCCGCAAATAGGGTACCAAAAAACTCATTATATAAAAGTTATACTGTCAGGCAGAAAATAAGCTTTGCTCTACAATGCCCTATGAATGATGGCCGGAACATGCTGAACCGTTCGCACATAGTGAACCGCCGGCATGCCGAACAACATGACGTAGCCAAAAATATGATCATCCGGAATTCCAAGGCGCTGCCTGGTCTCCGGCAACAGGTCGTTGATGGCCCCTTTTGCCAAACCATTCCACAAGGTACCGACACCGTTAGACTGGGCATACAACTCAAAATAGGACATCGCAATCAGGCAGTCCTGCGTCGGACAAGCCACATGCTTCGGTGCCGAAGTAATAAGCAGATGCGGCGCATTACGAAAGAGGATATCGACCTTATGCTTCTCCCATAGCTCTGTGAATCGGCTAAAGTATTCCTTACCTTTTGGCAGAGGGCCCTCTTTGGCCAGTCGAACCAGTCCTGCCATCACCTCATCACGCAAAGCAGCAACCTTCTCCTTGTCGTCCAGGACCGTAAACCGAACCTGGCGGGAGTTCACACCTGTCGGAGCATGCCACGCCACCTCAAGAAGTTGCTGAAAAAGCGCAGGATCAAGATTTTCACTCTTGTAGCGACGAACCGAGCGACGTCCCTTTATAAGGGTTTCAAGCTCAACCGGATCGGGATATCCTCCTTTCAGCGGCAGACTGTCACTCGCTTTCACCCCAAGTATGGAAATCGACCCTGTTGGACAGATCGCAAGGCAATGCTCGCAACGGTAACAGGTTGACTCTTTTTCAACCGAGATAGACGGAAAGCCATCCTCAGCCATCACAATGATCCTCGCCGGGCAATCGGCCACACACATACCGCACTGTATGCAGCTCTCTTTGTTAACCTCGAAATGCAGCATTTTTCAGAATTACTTGTTCATGATTCAAAACCCGAAGCCCTATAAGGCAAAAAACAAAATAGCTGATTTTTTCCATTTCCGATCGACCCTTTACACCAGCACCTCACTACCGGTGAGAACTAAAGTGCTGATTTCATTAAATCGAATCGTTTCACCAAAGAAGATTTTGTCTTGAAAAAAGCAAAACACCAGCTTACTGAAGCCAAAAAAAATCACTCATGAAAACTGAAGCTGTATTTTTTTGATCAATTATGTTATATTTATAAATAAAGCTATATATAAATTATGAATGATTTTTCAGTCTTGCATTGGTCAAAGGGAGAATCCATTCGGATTTTTTTAAGCACAACTTCCATTATCACATAAACACATACGACTATGGCAAACGAAAACAATGGTGTTTTTACCGACCTCCTTGTTGCAATCGGCGCTCCAATCCAGAATGTAACTGACGCTGCTATTAGCGCCGCTGGTAACGGCATCAATGCCGCAGGATCTATCGCTCAGTCCGGACTTAACCTCTTAGGAACACTGGCCACCGGCTCGGCAAACTCAGTCGGTTCTGTAGCGCAGTCCGGCCTCGACCTATTTGGACCACTGGCCACCAGCACGGTCAACACAGCCATCAAAGTCATGGAGAGTTTATCAACTGCAATTACCGCAGCCATCTCATCAGCCATTACTCCGAAAAAGTAAACACCCGCACTTATTGACAAACCCGCCTTGCTCCATCTGGCGCAAGGCGGGTTTGTAGTATCCAGCCACCAACCTTCTGAACACCAACACCGATCCTTTTCTCCCGGATGGCAATGAAGGCCTGAGGATTGAGCGACGCAAAGACTCAAGCTTCTGTTCAATTAACGGCCAATCCAGGCTACTCTCCTCTCCTTCAGAATTCTTCGCTGATAAGGCACAAAGTCCTCCTGGCTATAAAGATGTTTGAGCACCAACTCAGCATAAAGCGTATCACTGCAAAGAATTAGCCTTCCGCCAGCGAGGATCTGACCCAGCAAGGGTTCACCAACGGTTGACAAATCAATCAAGTCAACAGTGCGTCCAATTACTTTTGCCAGTTCTGAAATCAGTTCGATTGTTTCATCAACATCAAGCGGATTATCGGCACCGACCGCCAAATCAAGATCACTGTCATGATGAGCCGTCCCTTTAGCCAAGGAGCCAAACAACAAAGCCAGACGAATGGCATAGTGCCGTTCAAGCACCTGACAGATCTCTTTGTCGATATTCTCTGTCACCATGCTTTTATGATTCTGTTCCCCATTTTTTTTCCACGACTCTCAACTTCGCAACTCAAGCAACTCTGCAATAACCAAGTATTTCTTTTGTTACGGAATATATTGATTTTGTCTCTCTCCATCACAGCTTATAACGCGCTACGAACGGTATGTTTTCAACATAAAAGGAAATCATAACCGGATCGTTGCAAGAATTAGATTTTCTTCAAGAACAGACTTCAAGTTTTTTCCATCATTCACCTCTCCGGAATTCAGGCAACAGCTCCTGCCGACTCAGAGCACCCTGAGTGACGTACTACGTTGAAGTAGCTCTCTTACCTCTTGCTATTCATGAAACTTATGTATAGGTTTCGATGTTCCTTGATGTGATGTTCACCATTGTTACCGATACTGACTTTCAACGATAATCATTTACTT
>CAIPKT010000134.1 GCA_903865705.1 uncultured Chlorobiaceae bacterium | reverse complement strand
TACAATCCGTTCACCTTCATTATCAGTGACATACATACCACCCTCTTTGGTAAAACTACCCGCCTTGAATCCGCAGGTGTCACAACAAAGGTTATAGATAACCATAACGGGCTCCCTCATTATATTTTTTCACAACCACTCTATCCATGCCTCATAGATCATGACCATGGCCATGGTATCCAGCTCACAATACTTTTTTAGCCCTGCCTTGATTTCTTCCCGTTCGTACTCACCCATCTCTTCAAACTGAAGCCTGGCAAATGCTGTCATGGCTGCACCGCCATGCTTGATGACATTATCTTCATCGCTGCTGAGTAGGAGTGCCTGGTTCTTTTCATCGATATCGGCGAACAACTTTGGGAGCAAGGTGTAGGGATCTTTTACGATACCTTTTTCATCAAACTGTATCCATTGCCAATCCGTAAGGTTTAAGCTCGGAATGCCTGAAACCGCCCCATAGATTGGCTTGCTGTATTTCTTTTTAAGGAAGGTTGAACTGTTGAGCACTGCGGGCAATACCCATTTGATTGAGTTAGAGCCTTTTGTGTAGGGATCGTAGTAAAAGCGTTTTACCAGATACCAGAGGTCAACCATGTTACGGGGGCTGTTCCAAAAGAGATCTTTATTGCCTTTGGCATTGGTGATGGACACAATAAATCTTTGGAGCTCATCACGGTCGTTTGGTGGGTTCTCTGCTGCAGCAAGCTGCCGATATATGGCAAGCAGAACGGTATTTTCATGGTTGCTGTAGCGAAATATGGTGCCCTTGTCGCCTTCAAGTTCCTTTTTGAGAGCACGCACAAAACTGAAGTTCGGGAACACTCCCGGTTCTGCGCAGAGATACTCTCCTGCATGCCGGAGAGTGCCATCACGCTCGACCAGGTGATGGGAGTACTGAAAGGCTATCATTTCGTAAGGAGCTACTCCCTTGGTAAAGGGTATCGGATTGATCGTCGTTTCAAAGTCGATGAAGTGGAGAGGATAGGTCCACTGGCTCATTTCAGCAGCAACATTCGCCCGGTCAAAATAGGGCTCGTTGTTGCCACTTCTGCTTTTTTTTATCTGCAGGAGCTGGCGCTGTGATCTTGACAATCCCGGCTTTTCGTCCTCTTTTAAACCAAGGTCATCTTCGGAGATATCGGCAAGTTTTCGTTTGCCCGCTTCTATTGCTTCGTCCTTTTTCCTGAAGTCCCAAAGAGCAAGGACATTCTCCTCGTTAAAATCGCGGTCTGTCCAATCGAATGTTTCTGACCAGCACTCCCTGAACCCGCTTTTCAATCCTTTTTGGAGTTCATCGTCCTTGCAGGTGAAGGAGCAATCGCGGCACTTGCCACCCGGAGTAGGTGCTATCTTTTCATCCTTTTCATACGCTTCAGCGAGCCAGGCTATGGTACCTTCAAATCCCCTCTCGATAAAATCATCGGTGCCGGACCCGTTCCAGATCATCCCAACATACTCATCAACGGGGAGCACAGCCAAGAGCGGAACGGAAAGGTCTTCGGCTGAAAGAGCGGTATCAACCTTGACCATTTTACGGTTACTTTGGTCCTTTCTGATTCTGAACTTCTGGTTCAGGCCGTCAGTCGGGCATTTCGCTGCTTTGTCGGCAAGCATCAAAGACGAGTGGAGTTCACAATCAGGCATGGCACGTTTCAGCACATGGGCCTGAAAGGCTATATCGTAGAGGTAGGGCTTCCACGATGATGAAAGGGCACCTTTAACCGTTAGAAAAGGAAGGTTTTCTTCATCAGAGTCAAACGATTTGGATTTGACTTCGATAAGCTCAAGCCGGTTCCCCTCTTTCTTCAGAATATCAATGCGGATAAATAAGGACTCGAACCTGATAGCGGCCTCATAAATGATGACGTTCTCTTGCTGCAGCAACGCCGCTGTCTCACGCTCGGCATCAGCATGGATGGTTGACGTTATCTCCTGTCCGCCTGCGATATATTGTTTCGCAAGCTCCCCTACCTGATAGCCACCATCAGCCAGCGCCATCAAAAACGGATCATCAATCGATTTATCGGGGTACAGCGGATTGCCGGTATAACAGAGCTTTGTAGGGCACTCCATCCCCAGCTTGAACCGTGATTTCGTAAGGTATCTGGGTTTGGTCATGGAAATGGGGAATGGATCTGGGGACGATTATGGAGAGCGTCTGGGACGTGCCGAAAAAACAGATGCTTTTCTATAAACCTATTGTGTAAGTATAGACTTAATCGGTAAAAAAAGGAAATATGCTTCGTAAACGCACGGGTATTGAACTCCGCAACTCATAGCCCGAGCCACTGCTTCCATTCGTTCTGATAGACAACCAGAATGCCCGCATTTTGGCAGACCCGTATCGTGTGACCGGTACCTCCATCCATTGGGGAGTCCAAGTCAACATAAAAGAGTGCGGCGGTAGCCTTTGGGAATGCCTCTGAAAAGCCGATCACCTTCATGGTGTCGCGGAGCAAGTAATCTGCTTTGGCTGCAAGAGTACCTTTTTTGCCAAGCTGCGCCATGAGTGATAAACTTTTGGGTGAGGCAAGGGCGGTTTTGGATACCATCTGATCCCGCTGTTCAGCCGACAAGGCATCAGGATATGCGTAGGATGCGCCTTCAAACCTCGCTTTCATGCGGTGGGTCTTGTACGGTGCGATTGCCTGCAACCGTGTTGCATTAACAGCAACAATCCCTTTCGAGAAGGCCTCGTCGGAGCCTGTTGCATTGCCTGAACGAAAGAGAGCTTTCGGGAACCTCGCCGCCAAAAACGCCGCCACGGCGGTTGCCCTATCGTACTCATCCACGGGGATGGAGCGCCGACCCTCAAGGAGGACAACCGGTTTTTGTGTTATCTCAATCAGCGCCGCCAGCGCATCAAGGGTTTCAAGACTGTTGCGACTACCTGTCATACCGGTCATCATCCTTTTCGTAAAGATTCATTGATTTTTACCGCTTCCCAAGACCATGTTCTATTTTCCACGATCCTTTTTCTTACAACATAAGGTCAATGGTAAGACAATAGTTGTCATAGCCTGAACTATTTTTCAGGGGAGGCCGGCGGCACCGGTTTGTATAATCGTTTGGTGAGACGCAACTCCTCAATGATCATCTGCCGCAGCTCCTTTGGCTCCAGCACTTCAGCCTCTTTGCCGTAGCGCATGACCCAGTGCATCACCGCATCCAGTGCTCCAATGCGCATTTTCAGGATGACTGATCCATCCTTCTGCTCTTCGATGACCTGTGTGGAATGCCAGCGGTGCTCTCTGATCCATTGTGCCTGGTGTGGGGTGAAGCGGATGGCAATATCCATGGTTTCCTCTTCGTGAATCTGGTTGAAGCTCTCTTCAATATAGCGGTCGATTGAAAAGGTGTCGGGAATGGTGAAGGGTATTTTGGTTAGGCTGACCTGCTTGATTCGGCTGACGACAAAGGAACGGATCTTTTTACGGAGTTCGCAGTATCCAAAGAGCGACCAGTTCTCTTTGCTATGTGAATAATGCAGACGGTAGGGCTGAAGAACCCGTTCTGTCTCCTGGCTGTTCCAGAATGCCCGGTAGGTGAGATTGATCTTTACCTTGTTTCGGATGGCATCTTCGATGAGCGCAAAAAAGTGCGGATCAATGGCTGCCGGCGTGAAGGTCTCGAAAGAGTAGATCTCGGACAACTGGCTCGGCAGTAACGTTCCCGGCAGATATTGCAGCACCTTGTCCAACGCTCGGCTTACCTCGTCGTAATAGGGCGAACCCTTGTATTGGGTGAGTACCTTTTTGGTGACGATCAGCGCTTCGGCTTCCTGCCGGTCAAGCGTTGTTGAGGGCAGAAAGGTCCAGTCTTTTTTGGAGTAGTAATAGCCGTTCTTCTTGCTGTCATAGTCAATCGGGGCTTGCAGCAGGTCGCGCATATAATCGACGTCACGCTGGATGCTTTTGGTTGAAACCTCAAAATGCCGCGCCGTGCTGGTGCAGTTAGGGTACGTGTTCTCGCGAAGTTGCTGATCGATATACTGCATACGAACAAGCGGCGGTCTCGATTGTCTCATGGACTAAGCATTTAGGGTGGAAAAAAAAACAATATCAGAAAATAACAGATTATTCTGGAACCCTATGACGGCTTTTGTCTGACCTCCTGTCATACTATAAAGAAAAGAGACACCATGTTTCATCCACATCTGCTAAATACATAACGAATTATACGATGAAAACATATATCTGCCCAAAATGCAAGGAACGGTCAGGCTTGGAGATTTTGTACGGCTACCCGCACGTTGGTCTTGCCGATGCGTATGCACGAGGTGAAATTGCCCTTGGTGGCTGCTGCATTGATAGGGACTCACCTGACCGTCGCTGTATGTCCTGCGGGCATGAATGGAAGATAGTCAGACGGAGCAAGATAAATTATGATGCTCACATAGGTGGCTACTGGGATGATGAAGATTTCAGCAACTGACCCTGAACCGGAGAATTTATATGAAGCTTGCAAAACTTGTCGAAGAGTTTGTCACAGGTATGGGGTGGGAAGATGAACTGGACACCGAGGAAGAATATGATACGGAAACCGGGTATCGGGTAATATCGCAGATCCCGCTCAACATCGAGAACCAGATATTCAGGCTCTATATAGATGCCATTGAAGCCTCAGAATGGCTTATGATCACCATCTATCCGCCATACAGGGTTAATGAGGGAAAGTATGTTGATGCCTGCATGCTCTTCAACTATTTCAATTGCTTTTACAGCTATGGCGGGCGAATTTCGGTTGAGGATAACGGAGCAATCCGTTACCGCCAGATCATCGACGTCAGTGAAACCGAACCCTCAAAAAGGCTGATTCACAACATGCTGGTCAGCGGCATCGAAATGTTCGAGGACAATGCAGAAAACATCGCATCCATTGCGCTGACCACAAAAACCTATGAGGCAATCCGCGAGGATATCGAAAAGAAAGCTGCCATACAAAAAGCAAGAACGGATGAGAAGTTCAATCGGGGTGATGCCGTGGTGTAGTGAAGGCAAGCTGACTCCCCTTCCACGGTGGATATCTTTATTATGTAATTTGTGGCTGGCTCAGTTTATAGAAGTAAATTTATTATTTTGCGGGCACTTTGATTTCCATAACAACTGATATCCTTATGAGCAGCAAGAAAGAATTACTTTGGCAGAGCCGATTTACCTTACCCTTTGACCGCGATGCACTCTTGTTCTCTTCATCGGTTCATGTTG
>CAIPKT010000133.1 GCA_903865705.1 uncultured Chlorobiaceae bacterium | reverse complement strand
GTGGCTGGACAAGCCATATCAGCCTTCCAAGTGAACGGTGCAACAAGGCCGTCAGCAAAAGGCACTCGCCGAAGCTATCAGCACCACGGGGTGTCTGACGCAGTAGGAATCCTCGTCCTTTAGGGCGAGGAGGATGTCAAAATGCTCTATAATCCCACCGTTTTAACTATCTTTATAACAACATTTCCTATTCACACCGTTAACGCTAAAAAAAAGGGTTGTTATGCCGAGGCAAATTGTAACGCTATCTGCCCCTTTTATCCTTCGGTTCACCTTATATCTGAGTCTCAAAGGTCATGCAAAGCATACCGTTGTGCTTCAGTGTTTGAATATTATCAATCGCTCGCATGAATATTACCACGAACCTCGATCAGGAACTCTGGCATGAGATGCAGGAACCAGGCGCATACGAGTGGTGGTATTTTGATGCAGAAGATAAGGAAAGTGGAATTTCAGTTGTGCTTATCTGGTTTTCCGGCTTTCCTTTTTCTCCTTCCTATACCAATCACTATGAAAAGTGGAACAGCCGACCTGCTTCCGGGGCCCCTCTTCCCTCCAACTACTCAGGCTTTAGTTTTCAGTTATATGAAAACGGCCGGGAGATCGTTAATTTTATCAAAGAAGGTTCGCGAGAGCTTTTTGAGGGCAACAGCCTTGATATTGGCGTCCGGTTCGAAAAGAACCTCTTTACCTATGACGCACTGAGGGATGAGTACTTGCTGGATATTGACTTTTCTTTTCCCGCCCGTCGCAAAGCCATAAAAGCAAATCTGTTGTTCAAGGCATGCCGGAGGTTTATTTACGAAAAAAAAGATGCCAACAATAATGGCAAGGTACCTCTTCACCAGTGGCTTTTGAGTGTTCCAAAAGCTGATGTTGAAGGCACCATTACCGTCATGGAACAACCCGCCGGTGCAGTTCGTACCATTCCTGTCAGGGCGGTCGGATATCACGACCATAATCTCGGCGCTGTCCCCATGCAGGAGTATATTTCCCGCTGGTATTGGGGCCGTGCTTTTTCTGACCTGTTCGATCTTGTCTATTACGTGGTGTTTTTTAAGAATAATGACTATCCGCCCCTTTCCTTACTGGTTCTTAACGACAACAAGAGCGATACCGTCACCGTTCATGATACGCTGCAGTTTCGTGAACGCAATTTCAGAAGCGGCTTTTTTTCGCCCCAGCACAGCAGGGATATCGATCTGCAATATGATAACATACACCTGAAGATTCATCATGACACGGTGCTGGATACCGGCCCGTTTTATCTTCGGTTTGCATCCGCGATTTCATTGCAGAGAGATAGCGGGAATTTCGAGGACATGAGCGGTATATCTGAGTTTCTCAATCCAGCCCGTTTGCAATCAAGATTCATGCGCTTTTTCACTCGCAGCCGAATCTGGAGGGATGGCGATCGATCGATCATGTACAACAACTATAATAGATTTAAGCGTTCTTTGGATTGGAATAATCATTGAAAAAATGATAAATTCACACATTGTTTGGGTTCGCCTGAATTTCATGCCGGATCGTTGTTGCAAAAGAAACAGCAAGAAGTGAAAGTGGCCATCGCTGAAAACCCAATAAAATGTAAATGCCTTTTGATTTTACTAACAATAGATTTAAAAAGGAGATAGGTTGTAATGGCACAACAAGGTAATTTCAAGAGCTCGTCAAGAATGGGTGGTCTTGGAGATGGTGCTTCATCCTCCTCGACCGATTTGCTTTCCGGTGGGAAGCCACGAGATCAGGGGTTGAAAGATGTTGATTTTGAGCGTCGTGGTTTTCTTGTAAAAGTTGTGGGGGGCATTGGCGCAGCAGTTGCCGTCTCCACCATCTATCCGATTATCAAGTACATTATTCCTCCTGTACTAAAAGTTTCCAGTGTCAATGAGCTTATTGTCGGAAAAGCCACTGAAGTACCGGAAAAGAGCGGAAAGATTTACCAGTTCAACAAAGACAGGGTGATCGTTATCAACGATAACGGCAAGCTTACGGCATGCAGCGCGGTCTGTACCCACCTCGGCTGCCTTGTGCATTGGGATAATGCACAGAATCTCATCTTATGCCCCTGTCATGGTGCAAAATACAAGCAGACAGGAGAGATAATCTCCGGTCCCCAGCCTTTGCCTCTGCCCGTTTTTAAAGCAAGGGTTGAAGGAGAAAACATCATTATCTCAAAATCTTAACCTTTAATTCTTGAAAACCAAGGGAGTCAGGAACGATGGCTGAAAACAATCAGAACGCTATGGCAGGCAGTGCTCCGGCCAAGCAGAAACCCGCAGTCTCCAAAGGCGGCGGTGTCAATAAACCACCCGTAGAGCGTGCAGACCCGAACCCCTACAACCGGTCACGGCTCAGTGATATAGGCGCGTGGCTTCAGGATCGCTTTTATGTGGTGATGCCGGTAATCGATTATCTGAAGAAAAAGGAAGTTCCCAAGCACCGACTCTCATTCTGGTACTATTTTGGCGGTCTTGGCCTCTTTTTTTTCATGGTACAGATCATCACGGGCTTGTTGCTGATGCAGTATTACAAACCAACTTCGGCTGAGGCTTATGCATCATTCGTCTTTATTCAGCGAGAGGTTTCTTACGGCTGGCTTGTCCGTCAGATCCATGCATGGTCAGCGAACCTCATGGTACTGATGGTTTTTGTGCACATGTTCAGTTCCTTTTTTATGAAGTCATACCGCAAGCCACGTGAGCTGATGTGGTTGACTGGTTCTGTGCTTTTTGTACTCACTCTCGGTTTTGGATTTACAGGATACCTGCTTCCGTGGAATGAGATTGCATTCTTTGCAACTCAGGTGGGGACTGAAGTACCAAAAGTTATGCCAGGCGGTGCTTTTATTGTCAACATTCTTCGCGGTGGCGAAGAGGTGACTGGCGAAACGCTTACCCGCATGTTCTCGGTGCACGTTGTTTTGCTTCCAGGCCTTCTTTTGCTCCTTCTTTCAGCCCATCTTCTTCTTGTCCAGATTCTTGGGACTTCAGCTCCAATCGGTTACAAGGAGACGGGACGCATCAAAGGGTACGAAAAGTTTTTCCCAACGTTCCTTGCCAAGGACGCTATCGGATGGCTGATCGGTTTTGGCCTGATTCTCTATCTTGCCGTGGTTTTACCGGGTCCAATCGGGCTTGAGGCCAATCCACTCTCGCCTGCGCCTGATGGCATCAAGCCGGAATGGTATTTCTGGGCACAGTTTCTCCTGCTTAAAGATTTCAGTTTCGAGGGCGGAGAGCTTCTTGCCATTGTTTTGATTACCCTTGGCGCCGTGATATGGTTTATGGTTCCCTTTCTTGACCGTAAGGCTTCAAGAGAAGAGAAAAGCCCGATATTTACCATTATCGGTCTTCTCTATCTTGCGGGTCTGGTTATCAATACCTGGCGTGTCTTCGCGACTTATGGCTGGTAACTGAATGCTTGTTCATGAAATGCAAAAAGCCCGGTTTGATTCCGGGCTTTTTGCATTTCTAAATAAAGAACCCCGCCGCAAGCAACGGGGTATTTTGAAGGCGGGGAATATTACCCATAGAGATTTACCTGAAAAAGTGAAATGGGCAATATCTGCCCAATATCTGCTTAATCCCGGATCAATTCCCCCATCTCATATCCCGAAAGGAATGCCTGCATGTCAAGTTTTTCGGTAGCTTCAACCCATTCTGCTATAGTTGTTTTCGGTTCCAGAAGCAACTCCTGCAACGAGAACCAGGCAATAAGCACACTGAATCGGTGCTCACGGAACCAGGTTTTCTGATGTCGTTGGTCAAACTGCAACATGCTGCCCAGATGCGGCTGATTGAGCCGATTGAGTGCTTTTACGGAGGCGAGCAGGCGTGTTTCAGGAGTTTCCTCCGATGTGAGCTCAGGTTTTGGCGTGAGCATGCTGGCAAGCAGGTCAGCCAGATTTTCACCCGGAATACCGATCATTCCTGATTCCGGAAAGATAGTCCTGAGTGCATCGTTCATCAGCCAGTCGTCAATAAGGTTCGAGCGCAGCTCTCCGGCCGATGCGGCCATTTGCTGCAGTGCGTCGAGCACAATCCAATTTCTTGCAATAGTCTCATACTCCCGGCCATCTTTGCTGCCCAGTCCAAGCGCAGTCTGAAGTTTTCGGGAATTAGCCTCATTTTTCAGCAAATCCGGAAACAACAGTGCACTCCGGTAAAGCTCAGCCGTCGTCGACGCAAGGTTAAAGGGAACGGCAAGCGGCTTTTCCATGAGTTCACTGAACTGAAGGGCAACCGCGTCGAGCAGCGAAATCATCGTTGCTTCAAACGCCAGAATCTCATCCTTCTCCTCTATCACCCCGGCATCATTTTCCACAGGTACCGGCTGTTCCGGAGTAAGGGCTGCGGTCACTATCCGGTGCAGAGGCGAGAGGCTCATGGTGAGAGCGGCAAGCTCTATTGAATGGGTTCCGCTTCCGTTGAGTTCCGCAGCAAGCCGATCGTAGGGCCTGAGTTTTGATGGGCGTACCTCCCTGAAGTCAAGGAAGACGTTGTACTTGTATCCGTCAAGCGCAACCAGCATGCCGTTTTCGGCAATCTCTCTGTTTGAACGGATAAACTCCATGCCGCTGGCATGGTCTCTGAAAATCACAAAAGTGCCATCCTCATAACTCAGGTTGAGCCCCTCAGAAAGTGAGCTCTGACGAATTTCGTCGTTCTGCCGGTAGCCGACCGATGTCTTGATCCAGCCTGTAGCCTGTTCAAAGCAGTTGTTGAAGACGACAAGAGCGGTGTCACCACCAAGTCGGTTCGAGTAGGCGAAAATATTCTGATTCACCGACCCATCCGGCGAATAGACATCGTAGAGGAAAAAGTTGCGTACCTCAGCAAAAAGAGGACGCTTCTTCATGATAGGAAAAATCTCGCGATAATGACGCCCGACCAGATTTTCGTCAGGCTGTTCATCATAATAAGCCTTGGCGTACTCCATGCCATATTTTTCGGTAAATCCTTCAACCTGTCCGTGGCCGAACATCGGCAACCCGGGCATGGTCAGCATCATCATGCAGACCCCGAAATATTTATCTCCCCGGCCAAACTGCGCAATGGCGGTATCTTCGTCCGGGTTGTTCATGAAGTTGACATAGCGCTTGAGAATTTCAGCGTCGAATTCGAGAGTGTTCTTGATCAGGTAGCGATAATTGGCATTATCCTCTTTCTTGAGCATGTGCATGAAAGCACTGTTATAGACCCGGTGCATGCCCAGTGTGCGTACAAAATAGCCTTCGAGCATCCAGAACGCCTCGGCCAGCAGCAGGGTATCAGGAACTTCAAGGTGAATGCGGTCAACAACCTCGCGCCAGAACTCTTCAGGTATCGCGGCATCAAACTCCGACATGCTCATGGCATTGGCCGAGCGTGAAGGAACGCCGGCGGTGTGTCCATGAAGCGGAAACCAGAGCCGCTGGATATGCCGTTTGGCCAGCACCATGGCAGCGTCAAAACGGATGATGGGGAACATTCTTGCAACATGCAGAATCTGCTGAATAACTTCTTCACGCACCTCTGCGCTCAAAAAGTTAAGCTGCGCAGTATCATTCCACGGCATGATGGTGCCGTCATTGCCATGATAGATGTATCGAGTATCACCGGTCAGGTAATCAACCCGCTTGAAGGTTACCGCAGCATCGGAACGGTTCCAGTAGCCATCTTCAAGGTAGATGCCATAGCGGGAGTCACTGCTGAGGTTTGGCCCGTTATACGAGTAGTTATAATAGGGTGTATTGGGAGACGAAAGAAACCAGTCGGGATTGTTCCGTACCTGTTCCGAATCCATTCCGGTATGATTAGGTACCATATCGCTTGCAAGACGGATGCCGCGAGCCTTTGCTCTCTCATGGAGGTTCTGATAGCCCTCATAACCACCGATGTCTCCGGAAATCTCATATTTCTCAAGGGCATAGGCCGACGCTTTTGCTTCAGGATTCCCCTGAAGCTGCTTGATTTTCTGTGAAGCGTGGCTTCGCTCCCAGATTCCTATCAGCCATAATGCTGTAAAGCCGCGTTCGGCGATACGGTCAAGCTCGGTATCTGGAATATCCTGCAGTCGGGTAATGGGGCGCCGATAAATTTTGCTGAGCTGATCGAGCCAGACGTAGGTGCTTTTGGCCAGCATGACCACTTCAGGCATCCATGATGAATCCACAGAGTAGTTCGCCGGTGCATTGGCATCATCCGGAGAGTTGTACTCCGGGACATGAGCCTCTTTTGCAAACTCATGGCCATCCTTGCGGAGCGAACGCTCCTGAGCGATTTGCTCAAAAAAGAGATACTTGTCCTCATCCTCAATAAAGTCAATGGCGCCTTGAAGCAATCCCCAGAAGGGCGACTCTTCAAGCAAATCGCCCCAGTTCAGGCGGATGTAGCGAAGCTGTTCAAGAATTGAGGTCGGAGCATGTTTTATTGGTCTGGTGAGCAACTCGGCAAGGTCGATATTGCCCAGTCCCACGGGGCCCATTGCCTGCATGGAGCTCCGCATGGTCATGATCAATTTCTGGTACGCACTTTCCCTGGTCAGCTTCTCATCAGTCAAAAGATCGGAAAACTGTTCGAGAGCCGGGTTCTGGTTATTCAGCCATACAAGAAAAGACTCTTCAAGTACCATTTTCTTGTTCTCCTGCTCATTAAGCCAATCTGACGGCGTATGAGCTTCGGCATAAATCTGCTGCGTGGGAAAGGTAGTGATAAACTGGTTCAGGTACTGTTCCGATTGCTCCGGGGAGAGCTGTTCTTTCAGTGTTACAAATACCTTTTCAAGAAAGTCCGGCTGCCGCGCGGCTATTGCCTTCGTCATGAGAGAGTGAAAAAGCGCATGCAGCAGTTTCATGCCGAGGAACTGAGCCGGCAGAACTGGTTTTGCATCGGCACCTTTCACCTTTTTCAGAAAATCATTGATGACAGCACTCTGTCTTTCAGACGTTTTAATACTTTCCTGCCCAGAAGACGGTAAAGAGAGGAACTCAGGATCAGTCAAATGAAAGAGTTCTCTGGCATTTCGGTTGACATAAAAATGCTCTTTGTTCAGCGATGCCGGCGAGTTTTGCTTGATTGTCATAATAGGGATGCAATGCTAAAGCATTGAACAGATTGATATTTTAGCTCGGCCCTGCAGCTTTGTCGGGCATGGTTACGTATCGGGGATAAGGTACGGAATTTCTTTAAAAACTGACTGAATGTTGTTCCGGCAGTTTTGAATGGGCGGTAGCTTGAATGCACGGTTATGTGATTTTTTTGTCGATATATCGCTGGAGGCAGGCAAACCCAAGATCCTTTGCAGAGCGGAGCGCTTCAAGTCCGATGGTCGACATCGCACTTTTCTGGCTCGTTGGCAAGTATTCAACTGAAGAACAATCTTTTTGTACTGCCGGAGTGGAGTCGTTGGCGTTGCTGCTTCCTCTGAGTGCACGTCCAATCAGCAACCCCGAAACAAACATTATCCCTGTAGCAGGAAAAGGGTATTTCTTGACAAGTTTAACCGGTGAAAGCTCAGCTTCAATATCGGTTTTCAGTTTCCGTGCTCTTGCCTTGATCTGTGCTTCTTTTTCTGCAATAGTATTTTGTAACTCATCGATGCGTGCCTGAATGCTGGCTAACGGCTCATTTATTGTAGTCATGGAGCGATAAAAGAATTTTCTGAATCAGGTTTTTCAGGAGCAAAGGCCTGAATTTGGTAAAAAATAAAAAGCATGAAAGAAAAAGAAGGCTGACAAGCAGGTAACCAAGAAACGCATGGCCAAAAAGCTCTCCTAACAGCAAAGCAAGAGTTGTGACAAGGTAAGTGATTCCAATAAGGAGTATAACGGCAAGAATCCCCAAAGTGGCAACCACCGCAATCTTTTCGGTAATCTCAATCTTGAGCAGCTCAAATTTTGCTTCTACAATAGAAAGCACATCATGGTACGTCGACGTTACCGTATCATCAAGAAGTTTAGGGATACCGGTACGTTTGCGTTTCAATGAGTTTGAACCTTGTTCATTTTCAGCTTGACGATTCATCATGTTTTCGGAATGGTCAAATGCCCGGGTTATCGCCGTTTTTTAAAAAGAAGTCCGAACAATGCTCCGGCACCGAGTGAAACAAGTATCGCCTGGGCTGGATTTTTTTTGATATAGATTTTCGCTTTTTCAGCGCTGTTCACCAGCCAATCATATGATTCGCTCTCCTTGAAACTGGAAAAAGTTTCAAAGATGATGTCACTGATCTCTTTAAGCGGCTCCGGAATGCTTGTTTCCTGCTGCGGCTCCTGCCCCGGATCTGTTGGCTCACCGCGATGAATGGTAACCTGTACTTCCTGTTCCATAGAAGAGTGAAAACTGATTATGAGTTGCTACGACACAAGTCGGGATCTAAAAGAATCTGAATGCAATATAATAAAAACAATATGGTCTTTGCATGGCACTCTTACACCAGTAGCCGTCCTCCCTCTATCTTGATAATCTGACCGGTGATATAGTCGCTTTCAAGAAGAAAAGTGATGCTTTTGACAATATCCAGAGGGTCGCCAAGCCGCCGCAGCGGTATTTTTTTGATCATCTCTTCCTCGGAATCCATATCCTTGTCAGGATTCAGGGTAATCGTCCCTGGAGCAATAGAGTTGACCAGAATAGCGGGCGCAAACTCTTTTGCAAAAATTCTGGTCAAATGCTGTATTCCTGCTTTCGATACAGTGTAGGGCGCAAAGTTTCGCCAGACAAGGTCAGCCGAAATATCCGTCATGGTAATAATGCGGGAGACGAAAGACTGTTCCCGCATTATTTTAACCGCTTCCTGCATGGTAAAAAAAGTACCCTTCAGATTGGTATCGACCAGACTGTCCCACTCATTTTCAGTAATGTCGGGCAGAGAAGTGTTGAAAAAATTTGAAGCGCTGGTAATGAGCAGGTCAAGTCGGTCAAACTGTTGGCGGAACGCCTCAAAAGCGTTGATGATATCGCCGGTTTTCGACACATCGCACCGAACCATCTGCGATTCCGGGCTTATCCAGCGGATTTTTTCAAGGGTTTCTGCAGCTCTTTTTTCTGAAGAGTGCCAGGTAAAGAAAATAATATATCCCTGACCCGCCACAGAAAGCGCAATTTCACTCCCAAGTATACCCGAAGCGCCCGTCATGAAGCATACTTTTTTGCCCGAATGTTTCATCTTTGCAACAGTTTATAGTTTTTTTTGCTCATTTCTTGAACATGAACGCGGCATTAAAAGTTGAAAGCCGGGAGCTGGAAGTTATCCGAGTACCCTGAATGACGAGGCCTTGATTGCAGCAAAAAGGGTAGAACGGGGCGTAATATTGAGCTCATCGGCGGCTGAGCGGACAATTTCAGCAACAAGTTTTTCGCCGTTCACCAAAAGCACAACGCCGATTCTGCCGTCCGACTCAAACATCTCTGTAACCCTACACTCCAAAAGGTTCCGGGCGCTTATTGCCTCAGGATGCTTTTTAAAAAGGATGATTTCACGTGAAGAGAGCTCAAACAGTGCCTCTCCTGCCTGCTCTCCAGTGGAAACAAGCAGAGTGTTTTTACCCCACCGGTAAGCACAAAGGCCATTTTCATGTCGCGGGCTCGAAAGGCGGAGCAGATTGAGATAGCCGTTCGGACTTTGTGCCATCCTGTTTCGGGCAAGCTGCTCAGGTGTTGTTTCGTCAAAAGATCGGCCATTTTTGATTTCCAGAATATGGTCGGTCATCAATTGCATCTCAGTCAGTGAATGCGAAATAAAAAGATAGGGAATCCCGAACTTTTCGCTGACACTCCTCAGATAGGGAATGATCTGGAACCGAAGGGTATCATCAAGTGCCGACAGTGGCTCATCCATAAGCAGGAGACGCGGGTTCGCAAGAACGGCTCTGCCGAGAGCGACCCGCTGTTTTTCCCCCCCTGAAAGATTATCAACGCCTCGCTCCAGAAGAGGCTGCAGCTGAAGCAGATCAACAAGCGCATCCGCCTTGATGCGCCGGTTATCCGGCCGGCACCGTTTGTAGCCATACAACAGGTTGGCTTTGACGTTCATGTGGGGGAAAAGCATTGCTTGCTGAAAAACAATGTCAATGCGCCGCCTCTCCGACGCAAGATTGATCTTTTTCCGGCTGCAGAACAGCTCCTCACCGTCAAGCGTAATCACCCCTTTATCCGGTACCATGAGGCCCGAAATGAGATGCACCAGCGTTGACTTGCCGCTGCCCGACTCACCGAAAATACCTGTCCGCTCGCCTGAAATATCAGTCTTTACCTGCAGACAGAAGTCGCCAAGTTTTTTTTCGATGTCGATATGCAGCTTCACAATGCACGGCTCCGGTCAAGTTTGCGGCTAAGCAGTTCATGCAGAAAAAGTACGGTGACCGAAATAATCACCGACACCAGGCAGAGCGAGAGGGCCATGGTGGTGCTTGAGGGAGAACTGGCATAGTCATAAATGGCCAGTGGTATCGTTTGCGTTACTCCCGGAATATTGCCGGCAACAATGATGGTGGCTCCGAATTCACCAAGGCTTCGGGCAAACATCAGCGATGAGCCGGCCAGAATTCCCCTCAGAGAAAGTGGCAGAATGATGGTCAAAAGGGTATCGTACCAGTGTGCGCCAAGGCTGCGTGACGCCGCAATCAGTTGCCGGTCGATCGACTCCATACCGAGGCGGATGGAGCGTACCAGAAGCGGAAACCCGACCGTTGCCGAGGCAATAACAGCCGCTTTCCAGGTAAAGATGAGTCGTATTCCCGATTCTGCAAGCAGGTGGCCGAGCCAGCCGTTTTTCCCGAGGGTCAGCAGCAAAAAATAGCCGATGACAACCGGGGGCAGAGTCAGCGGAAGATTGACAAAAACTTCGAGCAATACTTTGCCCCTGAACGGCTTGAAAACGATCAGCCAGGCCACGGCAAAACCTAGCGGCAACGAAAGTGCCGTCGCCGTCAGCGCAACTTTCATCGACAGTCCAATGGCGATGATATCTTCAGGTGTCAGCCTCATAAAGCCTTAATGGTATTTCTGTATTCCATGTCGTTCTTATTTGAGGATAAAGCCGTATTTGCGGAGAACCAATTTTGCCTCAGCACTCTGCAGGAAGAGATAGAAGGCCTTTGCCTCCTCGTTTTGTGTCGCCTTTACCGTCAACGCCATCGGGTAGGTCACCCTTGGATAGAGTTTTTGCGGTACCACAAAAAGCAGTTTTGCTTTTTGCGCCAGCATGGCATCGGTGAGGTATACAAATCCGCCATCGACCTCGCCAAGCTCGGCATACATAAGGCACTCCCTGACATCCTTGGCCATCACAAGCTTTCCTGCCATTTTGGAGGCAATGCCTGCTTTTGTCATGGCGGCCATCGCATACTCACCTGCGGGGACACTCTTCGGGCTGCCAAGGGCAATCTTGTCGAGTTTCAGCAGGTCTTTCATTGATGCGACCTGTTTTGTGGTTGTTCCGGCAAAAACCAGCGAGTTGTAAGCAAGCATCTTTGCGTTGTCACCGTCCACAAGATATTTCTTTTTCAGATAATCCATCCACTGGTTGTTTGCGGCAATAAACAGGTCAACCGGTGCGCCGTTTTCAATCTGGCCGGCAAGCGTTCCCGATGGGCCAAAATTTTTAATAAAAACCGTGGCAGGATGCTTTGCCTGGTAACTCGCGCTCAGCTCATTGATAACCTCTTTCATGCTTGCGGCAACAGAAAGGTTCAGCTCTCCGGCCATTCCTGGAACAGCAATGGTCAAGAATGCAAAACAGAGGATGGTAATTCGTTTTATTGATCGAATCATCGCTATGAATATTAATAGTTGTAAGCTGGAAATTGAAACTCGCTGCGTTAGCCACTCCTCCTGAAAAAACCGTTCGATATCGCTGTCAGGCAGATGATAAAGCATGATTATGCTGTTTTGATCGTTATAGCATTAAGTATATTTCGAGGCGCAAAAAAATACTTGCATGACGCCGAAACCTCAGAAATTGGCAACAACAGGCAAAAGTTAGCCACTGGTTGCAGTTGAGTGATCTTCGTTTAGAAAGTTTTTATTACTGCTGTCCATTAATGCATAATAATAAATTAATTAGGATTTATAGGCGCCTCACCTTATTTATTTAGAACTATAATGTTTCTTTGCCTGTTTTTGTTGCGGAATAGTCCTTTGTCTGCGTCATCCGGGGTTAGTTATTAAATCGCTTTTTGATGCGTTATGCAGTGTCGAATATAACGGTTTTTCTCTTCCTTGAAAAGGCTTTTTAAAGTAAATGATACTGAACTGGAGGAACAGAATTGATCATCCTTGCCGCTCATTCATTGCGGATAGATTATTTCTCTTTTTTTTATGTTGCATTTATCGTACATTTACGATGAACAATGATAAAGGAAGGTCGGTTATGAAAAGAACGTTGTCGGCGGTGGAGTATAGTGGGGAAGAGCAGATCATGGCTTCAATTGCCAAGGCTATCAGCCATCCGGTGCGAATTAAAATATTAAAGTTGCTTGCCAGTCGCCAATGTTGCTTTACGGGTGAGTTGACTGAAATTATTCCCATGGCGCAGTCAACGATTTCGCAGCATCTCAAGGCGCTGCTTGAAGCAGGGTTGATTCAGGGTGAAATCAATCCTCCGAAGGTGCGGTACTGTATCAATCTGGAGACTTGGTTAACGGCCTCAACTCTTCTTGGGGGTTTTTTTAATGCTGATTTGACCTGCAGGTGTGAGTGCCGATGAGCCACGTTTGTTTGAATCCCCGATGTTACGAAATGCTTGCAGCAAAGGGTTTGAAATTGTTTGTACCCTGTTAAATAATCGTTCATTTGCGATAAACACATAAATAATAAAACACAATGAAAAAAGTTAAAATTCTTGGGAGCGGCTGTGCATCATGCAATCAGCTTGTAGAAGCCGTAAAAGCCGTTATTGCCGCAGAAGGAATTAACGCTTCGGTTGAAAAAGTCGAGGACATTCAGCAGATCATGGCCTATAACGTGATTTCGACTCCGGCGCTTGTTGTTGATGAGCAGGTTCTCTGCAAAGGTCGGGTTCCTTCTCATGACGAGATTAAAGAGCTGCTGACCGCAAAACCACAAGGCTGCTGCGGTTCTCATGGCAGCAAATCCAATGGCGGTTCAGGCTGCTGCTGTTAAAGAAAGCGGCGGCGATACCTTGTTTGTATCGTGCCTCCTTCAAAGAGATATTGAAAAAGCTGGAAAAGGTTTGAATAAGCGGATAAGCAAAAGCATTGAAATATGACTCAAGGTTCTCGGAAACAATCCCTCATGGCATCAGGGTCTGAAAATGTCAAGTGGCTCTCCGGTGTTTTTATTGCCACGGTGCTGTGGGTTCTTTTGTACAGTAACCTTGAGTGGTGTGCCGGTATGCTGCTTCATCTTTCGGGGATCAGCCGCGCCAACCGTTTCGGCGAAGCCCTCTACTTTTTTATCTACGAGGTACCCAAGGTTCTGTTGCTCCTCACCGCCGTGGTCTTTCTGATGGGAATAGTCCACACCTTTATTTCGGCCGAGCGTACCCGGGCATTGCTTTCAGGTCGGCGTACCGGGGTAGGAAACGTTATGGCGGCTTGTCTTGGCATTGTAACGCCCTTCTGCTCCTGCTCTGCGGTACCGCTTTTCATCGGTTTTCTGCAGGCGGGTGTGCCGTTGGGCGTCACTTTTTCGTTCCTGATTTCAGCGCCGATGATTAATGAGGTTGCCCTGGCCCTGCTTTTCGGCATGTTCGGCTGGAAGGTTGCCTTGCTCTATTCGGGGATGGGTCTTGCTGTTGCCATCATTGCCGGCGTGGTTATAGGCAAGCTTCGCATGGAGCGCTATCTGGAAGAGTGGGTGCAGAAACTGCAGGAGAGAACGATTTCCGCCGAAGTGGAGGACGAGGCGATGATGGTCCCCCTCCGGATACAGGAAGGTATCCGCCACGTTCGTGAGATTGTTGGCAAGGTGTGGCTTTATATTGTTATCGGGGTTGGTCTCGGCGCGGGCATTCATGGTTACGTCCCCGAAAATTTCATGGCGTCACTGATGGGTAAAAGTGTCTGGTGGTCGGTTCCCGTTGCTGTGCTGATAGGCGTCCCCATGTATTCCAATGCCGCTGGTATTCTTCCTGTTGTACAGGCCCTGCTCGGCAAAGGCGCCGCCCTTGGTACGGTGATGGCCTTCATGATGAGCGTCATCGCCCTGTCAGCTCCTGAAATGATCATTCTTCGCAAGGTGTTGAAGCCTCAGCTTATTGCCGTATTTGCCGGCGTCGTAGCGGTGGGAATCATGCTGGTAGGCTTTGTCTTTAATCTCGTTTTATAAATAAAAATCCGAAAATGATCAACTCCCCGGATGTGCATCCAGGGGTACCGTTGTACAGGCTTTTTCGGGGCATTGTAAGAGTGTGTTCAGTCAAGTAATGGCGTTTCAAACCAATTAATAAGAAATGAAAAAATCAATCCTGATTCTCTGTACCGGAAACTCCTGCCGCAGCCAAATGGCCGAAGGGTTTCTCCGTTCGTTCGACAGTTCGCTTGAAGTTCATTCCGCAGGCACAAAACCCGCTGCGGCGGTTCATCCTCTTGCCGTGCAGGTAATGCGTGAAGAGTGGGTCGATATCAGCCTGAACATGCCGAAAAGTGTCGATGAATTTCTCGGAAAAGCATTCGACTATGTGATAACGGTGTGCGACGGTGCCAATGAGTCCTGCCCTGTTTTTACCGGTAAAGTAGAGCACCGCTTGCACATAGGTTTTGACGACCCTGCAGACGCAGAAGGAACAAAAGAGGAGCAGCTTGTCGTATTTCGCCGCGTCCGTGACGAAATCAACCAGCGCTTCAGGCAGTTTTATAACGAGAATCTAACCGGGAAATAACGATGAGTAATGCCACAAAACAGTTGTCGTTCCTCGATCGCTATCTGACGCTCTGGATTTTTCTTGCCATGGGTGTGGGCGTGCTCTCCGGCTGGCTCTATCCCGCCATTCCAGGCTTCTGGAACCTTTTTCAGTCGGGCACCACAAACATGCTGATCGCCGCCGGGCTTATCGTCATGATGTACCCGCCTCTGGCAAAGGTCAAGTATGAAGAGTTGGGTGACGTTTTCCGTAACACCCGCGTGCTGGCACTCTCACTGGTCCAGAACTGGATAATCGGCCCGATTTTGATGTTCGTGCTCGCCGTCCTTCTGCTTTCCGACATGCCGCACTACATGGCGGGCCTCATCATGATTGGCCTTGCCCGCTGTATCGCCATGGTTATTGTTTGGAATGATCTTGCCAAAGGAGACACGGAGTATGCAGCCGGGCTTGTCGCCTTCAACTCGATTTTTCAGGTGCTCTTCTTTCCGCTTTATGCCTGGATATTCCTGACGGTGCTGCCTAGGTGGTTCGGAATCACCTCCTTTGCTGTTGATATCTCTATAGCCGATATCGCTGCGTCAGTCTTTATCTACCTTGGCATTCCCTTTATCGCCGGTTTTCTGACCCGCTTTATCCTCTTGCGTCTGAAAGGAAAGGATTGGTATGAGGCTGAATTTATTCCCCGCATCAGCCCGCTGACGCTCGTAGCCCTTCTTTTTACTATCGTCGTGATGTTCTCGCTGAAGGGAAGCTCTATCATCCAGATTCCATTTGATGTGGTGCGAATTGCCATTCCCCTCATGATCTACTTTGTGATCATGTTCCTGCTCTCCTTTTACATGGGTCGCAAGTTTGGCGCTGGCTACTCCAAAACCGCAACGCTTGCCTTTACCGCAGCAAGCAACAACTTCGAGCTTGCCATTGCTGTGGCAGTCGCCACGTTCGGCATCAATTCAGGCGAAGCCTTTGCCGCCGTTATCGGCCCACTGGTTGAAGTTCCAGCCCTGATTGCGCTGGTCAATGTCTCGCTCTGGTTCAAAGGAAAATACTTCACTGAAACCGCGTAGGGCAGTTTTCAAAGCAACACCGTGAACGCATTATCGAGCCGGTTCACGGTCTGTTGCCACAGAGTGTACTCAGCAAAATTGAAGAACAGCTTTCCGGAGCCTGAACATCCATAAATGTGGCAAAGGCGTAGCCTGATTTGATTTCATATGCACCATAAGGCAAATACCACCCACCTTTTTCAGCCTTTTTTGTTATAATATCTTAAAGTTAGAAGTTGTCGAAGTTTTTAGGTTGCTCACGGCACCGACCCTCGGGGTAATCCAGTAACAATGAATGTGGTAACTGATGGCTGAAACGATTCTCCGGCTTGAAAATATTCGAAAGGAGCTTGGTCTTTCCAAAGCTATCCGCCAAACCATCATTCCCAATCTCTCTCTGGAAATAAACGCAGGGGAATTTGTTTCAATTACAGGACCATCAGGTTCCGGCAAGTCAACTCTGCTTTATATTATGGGAGGGCTTGACAGGCCAACCTCCGGTAAGGTTTGGCTTGACGGAGAGGCGATTACCGAAAAAACTGAAACGGAGATGAACCGTATCCGCAATGAAAAAATAGGCTTTATCTATCAGTTTCACTTTTTGCTGCCCGAGTTCAACGCTGTCGAAAATGTCAGTATGCCGATGATGATCAACGGTCGCCGAAGCCGAAAAGAGATCAGGGAGCGGGCCATGAAGCTGCTCGACATGGTTGATATGCAGAACAAGTATACCAACAAGCCCAGTCAGCTCTCCGGCGGCCAGCAGCAACGGGTTGCCATTGCACGTGCACTGGCCAACGAACCAAAAATACTTCTTGGCGATGAGCCGACCGGTAACCTTGATTCGCGCTCGGCAAACAATGTCTATCAACTCTTTGACCGCCTGAACCGTGAGCTGCATCAGACGGTTATAGTTGTTACCCACGATGAGGAGTTTGCCAATCGTGCGGGACGGCGGATTAATCTGGTAGACGGGCAGATTGAGAGCGATCATGCTTTGCGATCCATGGAAAAACATCCTGCCCTTTCCGACACGCAGGCTCAACACTAACAACCTTTATACACACTTTTTCATGCACCCGACACTCGATCAAATCCGGCTCACCCATCCCCATCTCTATCAAGCATTTTCAACGCTTGCCGATGGTGAGCGGCATCTGCACAGTATCAGTGAGCTCGACCGTTACTGGGAAAGATTGAAACAGCCTGTTCAGAAGGTGATCATGGCAGGCGACAGCATGCCCAAAGAGGCTCGTATCAGCGGTGAGTATGATCTTGTTTATGCCGGTGGAACGCTCAGCCTGCTTCATGCGGGAGTGATGGCGAAAAAGTATGGTCGGAAAGTGATGGTTTTTGACCGCCAGACTCCCGCCAAATCGACCAGAGACTGGAATATATCAAGGAATGAACTGCTGAATTTGTCAGCTATCGGTCTTTTAACCGAAAGCGAAGTCGATTCAGTCATTGTCAACCGCTACAAAACCGGCTGGGTTGAGTTTTACCAGCCTGACGGCCTCCAGAAAAGGCTGACAATCGAAAATGTGCTTGATTGCGCCGTTGATGCCGACATGCTGCTTGCTCTGGCAAAAGAGAGGGTTCTGGCCGTTGCGGGCAGCACCCTTCTCGCTGAAACCACCTTCACAAACTGTTACCAGTTTGATGACCATATTGTTGTAGAGGTTGAAGATCGTCAGGGCAAATCATTCTGGTACAAGGCAAAAGTGCTGGTCGATGTCATGGGCATCCTTTCTCCAATCGCCATGCAGCTCAACAAAGGCTTTCCCCAGACCCATGTCTGCCCGACAGTCGGCACCATAGCCACCGGTTTTGAAAACGTTGATTTCGATACCGGCGAAATTCTTGCCAGCTTGGGGCCGGCCGATACTTCTTCCGGAAAAGGGCGCCAACTTATCTGGGAAGGCTTTCCCGCCAAAGATAAGCAGTATATTACCTATCTTTTCTTTTATGATGAGGCCGATTCCCAGAACGACAAATCACTGCTCAGCCTTTTTGAGACCTACTTCCGAACGCTGCCGGAGTACAAAAAGCCTGGCCCTGATTTTGTTATTCATCGCCCTGTCTACGGCATCATTCCTGCTTTTTGCCATGATGGCTTCAACCGGACACGCGAGATTGCCGATGACCGCATCATTCTTTTTGGTGACGCGGCATCACTTGGCTCTCCGCTTACCTTCTGCGGCTTTGGATCAATGGTTCGCAACCTTCATCATCTTACAGCCGATCTCGACCGTGCGCTCAGTGAGAACAACATGTCGAAAAAACATCTGGAACAGATAAACGCCTATGAGCCCAATGTTGCTTCGATGGCCAATCTCATGAAATTCATGTGCTTTAATGCAGCCACCGATGAGCCAAACTTTGTCAACGACCTGATGAACAATGTGATGATTGTGCTCGACGACCTTCCCCGGCACTACCGTGAGGCCATGTTTCGCGATGAAATGAAAATTGAGGAGCTTGCAGTAGTCATGCTACGGCTTGCCTGGCGCTACCCGAAAGTGCTGGCGGTGACTTTTGATAAACTTGGCGCTCAAGGCTCTCTCGGTTTTTTCAAAAATATGGTCGGATGGGTCTTTTCATCAGTCAGATAACATTTTTTCATTGATGACCAATATTATCTGCCCGCAAGAGGAGATTGCAAAGCTTCGCCAGGAAATTGAGCGGCACAACCATCTCTATTATATTGATGCAAAGCCGGAGCTCTCCGATTTTGACTTTGATCGGCTTCTTGAGCAGCTTCTCTCTCTTGAACGCCAGTTTCCGGAACTGGTTACCCCCGACAGCCCCTCGCAGCGGGTGGGAGGAACCATTACCAGAGAATTTCCTTCAGTGCAGCACCGCGAGCCGATGCTGAGCCTATCCAATACCTACTCATTACCTGACGTTGAAGAGTTTTGCAACCGTGTCCGCAAGCTTCTTTTGCTCGAAGGGGTACAAGAGCAGGAGATGGTTGCCGAGTTGAAGTTTGACGGAGTTGCCGTCAGCCTTCTTTATCGTGATGGCCTCCTGGTCAGGGGAGCAACACGGGGCGACGGCCGGCAGGGAGACGATATAACAGCTAATCTGAAAACCATTGCCACCATTCCCCTGAGAATTGAGAGTGCCCTTGTTGCTGATCTGCAGGGGGAGGAACGGGAGGTAGAGGTGCGCGGCGAAGTTTTCATGCGCAAGGATGATTTTGAGCGCCTTAACGAGAGCCGTCCTGAAGAAGATCGCTTTGCCAACCCCCGGAACGCAACCGCGGGAACCCTCAAACTGCAGGATTCCGCCGAGGTTGCCCGTCGCAGAATGTGCTTTGTCGCATACTATCTCAAAGGGCTCAGGGACGAATCGACAGTACACTTCAGTCGCCTTGAACTGCTCAGCCGGCTTGGCTTCTTTACAGGAGACCATTACCGGTTGTGCCATGCCGTAGAGGATATCAATGCGTTTATTGAAGATTGGGCCGCAAAGCGCTGGCAACTGCCCTATGAGACCGATGGAGTGGTGCTAAAGCTCAACGATGTGCGCTTCCGGGAAAAACTTGGCGCAACAGCCAAAAGTCCCCGATGGGCAATCGCCTATAAATACCCTGCACAGCAGGCCAGAACCGTATTGAATAACGTACTATTCCAGGTAGGACGGCTCGGTACTATTACTCCGGTTGCCGAACTTCAGCCAGTGCTGCTTGCCGGTTCAACCGTCTCCCGCTCCACCCTCCATAACTTCGATGAAATCGAGCGCCTTAACGTCATGATTCATGACCGGGTAATTATCGAAAAATCAGGCGAAGTAATTCCAAAAGTGGTGCGCACCATACCCGAAGAGCGCCCCGCTGATGCCAGGCCCATTTTGGCGCCAACACACTGCCCCTCATGCGGCACATCCCTGGTCAGGCCGGAGAACGAAGTCAGTTACTACTGCCCGAACGAAGAACAGTGCCCCGCCCAAATCAAGGGACGGGTGCTCCACTTTGCCTCGCGCAACGCCATGGATATCCAGACTCTCGGCGACGCCCTGGTCGAGCAGCTTGTCGCCAGAGGGCTCATTAAAGGACCCGCCGACCTCTATTTTCTCCAGGAACCGCAGCTTGAAAAGCTTGAACGCATGGGGACAAAGTCGGCACAAAATATTCTGCATGCTCTGGAAAAAAGTCGTCAAAAAAGCTACGAGCATCTGCTCTACGCCCTCGGTATCCGTCACGTCGGACGCGCCACCGCCCGCGAGCTTTCGCAAGCCTGCCCCTCAATTGATACCCTCCGGCAGGCAAGCGAGGAACAACTGGCAACCATCCCCGATATCGGGCCGGTCGTTGCCCGCAGCATTATCGACTATTTTGCCAAACCCACATGGCCCGACACCCTCGAAAAACTTCGTACAGCCGGTTTGCCACTTAGTGCCTCAGAGCCCAGAGAGCAGGTCAACCGCAACTTTGAAGGGCTCAGCGTCCTCTTTACCGGAGGGCTGGAGCGTTACGACCGTCAGACAGCTTCGGAACTGGTACTTGAGCGAGGCGGCAGGGTAGTTGGCTCGGTCAGCAAAAAGACAGGCATGGTTGTCGCCGGTCAAGATCCCGGCAGCAAGCTCCAGAAAGCCCTCAAGCTCGGAGTCCGGGTCGTTACCGAGGACGAGTTTGAGTCAATGCTTTCATAACCAACTTTAACCTACCAGGGACGTGAACGCAAAAGAGCATAACGTGATGATTGTCGCCCGTCTCATACTGGCCATTACCGTTGCTTTTATAAGCTGGCAGGCTACAATCCAGAATGTAATAGAGCTGCCGCCCTTAATGAATAACGACAAGATTCTTCATTATTGTGCTTTTGGCGTTCTTGCCTTTCTGCTGGATTACGCATTTCCGCGAAGCCGGTTCGGGTTTGCCAAAATAATGGTCTTGATCCTCTACGGGCTTGGTATTGAGTATGTCCAATCTTTTCTGCCCTTCCGTTCCGCCTCTGCAGGCGACCTGTATGCTGATATTCTCGGTATCTGTACCTATGCGTTCTTTATCCCGCTCCTCAAATACCTTCACCTCTATCGAAGGTACTGGAGAAGGTAACTGCCAGTGTAACGGAATGCTTCCCTGTTTTCTGTTCCCTCACTCCCCGGTCTTGCGCCCGAAGGGAGGAATTTGGAGCGGCTTATTTTCGGGCGACGTAAAGAATTGAGGTTTCAAAGGTCATCGGAAAATAGTCCGCCTTTTTGAAGCCGCTTTTTTTCAGAATGGCGGTGAACGCTTCAGCCTGCGGAAACTTTTCGACCGAGTGGGGGAGGTAGTCGTAGGCAAAAGTGGACTTGCTGAACAACCCCGCAATTTTTGGCAGTACCTTTTTGAAATAGATCAGGTAAAGTTTTTTCATGACATCATTGCGCGGTATCATTGGCTCAATAATGAGCGCATGGCCGCCTGGTTTCAGAACGCGATAAAACTCCCGCATTCCCTCATCAAGGTTTTCAAAATTTCTAACGCCAAAGCCGGCGCTGACAATTTCAAAACTCGCAGTTTCAAACGGAAGCTTTTCAGCATACCCTTCAATAAAAGTGATCTGCGGGTATTTTTTTCTTGCGAGAACCAGCATTTCAGGCGAAAGATCAAGAGCGGTAACTTTTGCCCCTGCTATTTTAGCCATAGAGTTTGCCAAATCACCCGTTCCTGTAGCAACATCAAGAATTTTCGAGGCAAAAGTTTTCCCAAGCAGTTGTTTTGCCTTGTTTGTTGCCTTTGCCCTCCAGTAATTGTCTATGCCCAGACTCAACAAATGATTTAAAAAGTCATAAGTGGGAGCAACCTCATCAAACATCCTCTTAATTGAAGCCCTTGACTTTGTCTGATTAAGAGATTGTGCGCTCTCTCTGGCGTGACTTGCCGACAGCTCAGTTTTTTTTGCCATAAACATCTTCCGGGTTAAACAGCAGTGTGTCACAGATTTCCATTGAAAGGTCATTCTTGGCTTTACGGTAAAAGCAGGAGTGGTAACCAACGTGGCAGGCCCCGCCGGTTTGGGAGACTTTCAACAGCAAGGTATCTCCATCACAGTCGATCAAAATATCGTGCACCACCTGCATGTTTCCGGACGATTCCCCTTTCAGCCAAAGCTTCTGCCGGCTGCGGCTCCAATAACAGGCTTTCTTTTTCTCCAGGGTCATCTGAAGGCTTTCGCGGTTCATCCATGCCATCATCAAAACTTTCCCAGTTTCATGATCCTGCACAATGGCAGGAACAAGTCCTTTTTCATCGAACTTTACCGTTTCAAAAAAGCTTTTCGTGATATCTTGATTATCGCCCATTGATGGTGTAGATTAAGTGTTTTTTATGCAAGAGCTTCTTCCGAATGAAGGCCGCAAAAAGAAAAATGTTGTTAAAGATTGATAAAATTATGGAAAAACCAAGATCGGAATGGATAAAAAGATCAAAACAGGTAACTTCCTTAAGCTGAATTTATAATAAACGTACTCTATGCAACCCCTACAGAAATTTCTTCCTAAATATTCTATTGCTCTTGCTGTTGTTTTTATTGCTACAGTCATTTTTTTGATGACGAGGGGTAACAAGGTCGATCTTGAGGTCGTACAGGTTACCAATGCAGAGCTGGTCCAGGCAATCTATGCGACAGGGTTTGTGGAGGCCGATGCGGTTGCCAACCTCAGCGCTGAATTGTCAGGAACGGTCAGTTATGTTGGTGCGCTTGAAGGCCAGCATGTTACCGCCGGCCAAAAAATTCTGCAATTCAGCACTCCTCAGCCACAGCTTGCTCTAAGTCAGGCAAGGGCTGCGCTAGCGGAACAGCAGGCACAGACAAAAGATAACCAGCTTCGTCGCATCAGAAAGAAAAACCTTTTCAGTGAAGGGGGGATATCGCGTCAGGAGCTTGATGATGCCGAAAAAAACAGCACTCAGGGCCAGGAACTGCTGCAGCAGAAAGCCTTACAGTTAAAGATGCGCGAAGATGATCTGAAAAAGTTGACGGTCAGCGCACCTTTCTCCGGCATTCTGACGTTACAGAACGTCAAGGAGGGTGATTTTGTTACGGCCAATTCCCTTGTTGCACGGGTAGTTGATCCCTCCAGCTATATGGTCACGGTCGAAGTTGACGAACTTGATATTCCCCGGATACGCAATGGCCAAGCGGCAACCGTTGCTTTTGATGCCTATCCCGACAAGCGCCTTTCGGCAGTTGTTTCCCGTATTGTGCCTCAGACAGACCGGATAACGAAGACCTCTAAGATTTATCTGACCCTCGACCATCCTGCGGTCGACATCCAGGCAGGGATGACAGCAACAGCAAATATTATCTACAATATAAGGCAGAATGCGCTCCTTGTCCGAAAAAGCTCGGTATTTGAAGAAAATCATCAGAGCTACGTCTGGAAAATTGAAAAGGGTCGATTGAAAAAAGAGCCTGTCCGGATTGGGGCCAGCGATATGACTTTTGTTGAGGTATTGCAGGGGATTAAAAAAGGCGATAAAATTGCCCTTGCTCCCGCAAAAGATTTACATGAAGGAACGGAGGTTCGCATCATTTCGCCCGGAAAATCCTGAACAAATTTAATTTTTTTAGTCTGCGTAACGCATAACATAACAAGAGACGAAGAGGAGTTGCCAATATGGGCCGTGCAGCTGTTTTTATTGATGGAGCAAATCTGTTCTTCACGCAGCGCCACCTTGGGTGGCAGATCGATTTTTCCCGTTTAATGGCTTTTTTTATGTCCGGGTATGCCGCAGTGCAGGCAAACTATTACGTTCCGGCATCTGAACCAGTGACTGAAGAAAATGCAGCATTCACAAGAGTGCTGACGGCCCATGGCTATCGGATCACCTCCAAACCCGTTAAAAAGATTGTCAATAAGGAAACAGGCGTCATCATCATGAAAGGCAATCTGGACGTTGAACTTGTCGTTGATGCCTTAAGCCGTGCTGATCAGTACGATACCTTTATCCTCTTCAGTGGTGACAGTGATTTTCTTCCCTTGCTGCGGGCTTTAAAAGAGAGGGGCAAGGAGGTTATAGTCTATTCCACACAAGGGCTGAGCGCAAGGGAGTTGCTTACAGAACCGGGTATAGCCTATTATGACCTCTCCGTCCTCCGGGAGCGTATCGAACAGGTCAAGCCGGGAGAAACCATGCGCGTCGAAGGGCTCATGGCAGGTGCCGATCACGATTTTTCTGTTCCTCTTCCCGACGTCGGCGAAACCTTTACCGGTACGGTGCTTAAAGTACAGCCTTACGGCATTTTTCTCAGCAATCCCTATCATGTAAAATGTCTGCTGCCCCTGAGTTTTCTTGGTATCAGCAAATATATCGACGATCTGACAGCAATTGTGCGCGTGACCGATGTTTTTGACGTGGTTGTATTTCACGTCAATTCCGCTCGCGATATTGCCGAGATAACCGTCAAACTTGCCGACAAAAAGATGGCTGAGGAGCTGACCTCAAGGATTGATGGCTAAACCATAAATCCCGAACGGACCCCGAACAGACCGCATAAAGTGTGCATATCGGTATCGCCCCAAACATGCCCCCACAATATCTTGAGCAAGCATGATAACAGCAAATAAAAGAAGCAAATAACCGGAGCAAATGAAATGAGCATATTCAATGATGCCGTAGGTGCAATAACAAATCAGCTTTCCGCTATTTGGCCGCAACCAACTGAGGAACCGCAACTGGTAAACGGAAAACTGAGGCCCTGTGCCGGAACGCCGAACGCGGTGTGCAGCGAAAGTACCAATCCGATAGTCCGAATTGACCCCTTCAGTTTCACCGGCCCGGAGGAACATGCCTGGGCGCTACTGAAACGTATCGTCGAGGAAAACGGGGGAGTTGTGCACAAGGCAGAAAAAGAGTACCTATGGTCGACCTATCTTATACCGGTATTTGGTTTTGTTGATGACGTTGAATTCCGGCTCAGCCCCCAGGAAGGGGTGATCCATGTTCGTTCCTCTTCACGGCTTGGCATCTCGGATCTTGGAGTTAACCGCGGGCGGGTCGAACAACTGCGGACGGCTTTCCGTGACGCCTTGAAGGCATGATGAATACACTGGTGAGTTGAATTCCCTTGTTCATGTTGTTTCTCATCGGGGCAATAATACCGTCAGCAAAAGGCACTCGCCGAAGCTTACCTTTCCTGTTTGCTGTACGAGAAGCAGTATGACATACGATAGACCCGCCGGCGGGCTGGCATAAATGGCCTGCCGGGCGAATTCCCTCCGGTACTCCGGGATGCACCAGTGCGGCCTTTGCTTGAAAAAAGCGTTGGCGTGAAAAGCTTAAAAGACGATATAATAGCCCGTTGTGGTTCTTGATGAAGCTGAAGGCTGTTTATTTGCTATGTATTGATGTTTTCTTACTCCCTTTGCATTTCTTCTCGAATCCCTTGCAAAAGCTTTCTGAGGAGTTGCAGAGATTTCTCAAACATGATACTCTGCAACGAAACACCCTTGACCATATGCGAGAGCATCCTGAACCCCTGGTCTTCGTCGGTTTCACGGGCAAGAATTTTCTCTACTGTGCTTACCGTCTCCGTGTTGCCCAACTGCGCTATTTCTTGTCCGAGTAGTCGAACGGAAGCAAGCTGGGGATCGAATTCTTCCTCGGTGAGCAAGGGTACGTGGGACTCGTACAGTTTATTCAGAATGTCAGTCGATTCGAATTTTTCAAGGATGAAGAGAAGATCAAGGGCATCACGCTCGCGTTCCGGGTAAGCATCGTCCCAGGAGATGATTTTCAGGAGTGCCAGTGCAGGTATCGAAGGAACCAGAATCTCCACAGGCGGATCGTTGCTTAACCGCACGTTCAATGCTGATTGATACGCTTCTTCAAACCCGAGGATACTCATGATCATGTCATGGTTTGGAGGCCAACTGATCCGCTTCCTTTCGTCGCCAATCCCCCCATAGGGCACGATATCTATAAGGGTTGCAAATGAAATGGCACTGAAGCGGTGCTGTAAATTTGTCGGGGAGAAATGCCCGCGCTCGATCAGGGTGTCAGTCAGGCGTTTGAATTCTTCCCAACTTGCCACCTCAATGCCAATATCGATGTCTTCCGTCATTCGAGGAGCGGAAATTCGATGAATATGTTCAAAGATCACGTCGCGAGCGAAAGCCCCCACCACGAAGAAATTTATGTTGAGTTCCTTGGCAACGTCATTGATCTCTCTCAAAGCAGATACTCTTTCAGGGTCAATCCTGCCTGAAATATTGATCGATATGTTGGTCATAAATTATTCTTGCGGTTTCCGTTGTGCGTTGGTCGCCTATAGCGACAAGGTCAGCATAGATGATGATCGGGTGCACCGTATCGCCTTCACCGAAGTCATTGTTCAGCGGCCAGAACCGTTCGAGAATCTCAATATTGCCATGCGGGTCTTTTTTCAGTCTATTGGCGACCACGAGTTCTCCGAGACGATGCTTGTCCGCATACAGCGTTACCGTGCCAGGTTTCAGGTATCCGGTCAGTTTCGCTGCGGCAACCTCGCCGCCCCACTGCGCGAGGGTGAGATCCAGTTGGATGTCCTTCCACCACTCCCCATCGCCCCGGAATCGTCCCATCAACAGTTTAGGTTTTAAGTAGTCGGGATACGCTGTAATCCAGCGCTCAAAGAGCTTCTTTTTATCCCGAAGCTTTTTCCCCTTTTTGCCCATGTCGAAGATGAAGCCTTTCTGGATCAGTTCGGTCATGGTGCTTTTCACCGTTCCCAAGGCGACATTCGCCATCCCGGCCAGATCGCGATACGTTTTCTCGACGAGTTCCGGTTGGCACAAAAAGAGGTAGACGATCTTCAGGCCAACTCCTCTGAAGAGACGCGCTGTGGGAAGGACGATTTCTTCCTTTTCCGGTTTATTTCCTTGAACGAAAATCAGCAGTGGAGGTTGATTGAGAAAGGCGTTTCCGGCCGTGTCGATGAACTGGATGCCGGCATCGCGCAATCTCGCCGCGGTCTCAGGGGGAATGTATCTTGTCGCCAGCACAAATGGATGAGGCATCTTATCCCTGTTTACGAGAACCTGGAGTTCGCCGGTTTTGGTCAGATATTTTTTTACCTCGACGCACCAAACGAATGCGTCCCCGAAAACTTTTCCCTTTATCAGGAAGTCGTATCTCTGGTCATGAATGACGTGACCCGGTTCAATCGCGTATTCCAGTGGTGCGATCCTCTTCAGGGCTTCCATAGCCTGCCGAAGGATTTCTGCGTTGTCTCCGGCTAATTTATGTTCAATATATTCTTTGTTCATTTAATTTGAACATAACAAATAATTGAACATTAATCAACATCATGAGGTAATTCTCCACGCAATGCCACTGATGAGGTGTATTGTTGCTCCTATGCTGGAGTGACGGTAGTAACCGACGACCAATATCATTCAGGAAAAGGCGAAGTTGTTATGTCGATCCGTATAAGAAGTCGAAATAATCCGCGATATAAGGCATAAGAGATTTATAATCAAGTGGTTAACAGATGATTTTGTGTTTTTTCAATCGCGCGTTATATGTTATTATTCAAAAATCCGCGGTTTAGGCGGATCCATCTAATTATTGTTGGGCGGCATCCCTTCTGCCAGTGAGGTTTGCATGAATGAGTTATTGGAAATCATAGTTGAGTTGCTAAACATGCTTGAAAGTAACGCATGTACACAGCCCGCAAAGTCGGATGGTCACGAGCATGTTCTTTTCGATAATATTGACCGTGAACGCATCACAAAAATCCGCGCCCGCATAAAAGCCGCTCAACAAAGCGTGCACCCGACTTGAAACGGGCTGTGCGTAAATCCAAGCAGTTATCTAAGCCCGCCGTTTCAAGCGGGTAACGCAAACCGTTGGGTGCTTTCCTGCAAAATAAAGTAAAAAAACAAGGGCAAATTATGTCATTGGCATATCACGAACGATTAAAGCAAATCAAAATTTCTTATCCAAACGCCTATGATAAATGGACTGAATTTGATGACGCTTTGTTGAAGCAGGAATTTGCAAATGGCGCAAGCGTTTCGCAATTATCAAAACTTTTCCATCGTCAGCCAAGCGCAATCAGGTCAAGAATTAGAAAGTTAGGATTTGTGACTAATGACGAAACTCCGCCTGACGCAGAAATAAAAGATGATGGTCATTCGCTAGGCACAGATTTTCAATTTCGATGGGAAGCAGTTTTTTGTGAGAAAGAAAAAGAGTATTTCTTTCCTGAGCCAGTCAGCCCATACATGCTCGAAAACTACAAATATCCAGCAATTTACCGATGGATTGTTTACCAAGATAGTCGAGAGAAAATCCGATATGCTTATATCGGCACAACAAAGCAACTTTGTCCAGAAAGGCTTGAAGGCTATCTTTATCCAGATTCATCTAGCACAAACTTACGTTTACATCAGGACTTTCAGCAATTTGTCAAGCAGGGTTACAAAATAGGTTTAGAATCTTTGCGGATTGAGCAAATCACGATAAATAACATAGATGTGAAGTTAAATAACCTGCACTCGCCAACAGCGAGAGTTTTTATTGAAACATTGCTAATATCTTATTATCGGCAAAAAGGGTTAACATTATTGAATCAGTGAAAAATAAAAACGCACCCAACAAAGCGTGCACCTGACATGTGGGATTCTGCGGCATTTTCGAGCATTTTTCTGGCTCTAATTTTTTTCTGCTCCCAAGCAGAGACCACGCCCGCCCACACGCAGGTAACGCAAACCGTTCGCTGAGAAATGAAGAAACAAATTGGAGGCGGTGTAATGGTGGAGAACAGAGTCGGAATATTCTCATTAACTGATCACAACATCATCAATGTTGATGCATACGCTGAGTATTATAGAACCTATAACGGAGAAGAAGATCCTCTCCTGTTGATCGGGGTCGAGCTATCAGAACCACGGGGTGTCTGACGCAGTAGGAATCCTCGTCTTTTAGGGCGGGGAGGATGTCAACCCTGAAGACGTAACGGAAGTTCCAGACTGTTGGCCTCAAGAAGGTCCCTGTTGCCGAGAATATCCTTGGCCGGGCCGTCAGCCACGATGCGGCCCCGGTTCATGATGCAAACTCTCTGGCAGGTATCCCAGATAAAATCAAGGTCGTGAGACACCGTTATTTTTGTTATGCCAAGCCCATTAACCAGGTTAATCAGCTTTCTGCGGTTTTTCGGGTCAAGATCGGCTGTTGGTTCATCCATGATAATCACCTCAGGCTTCATCACCAGCACCGTAGCAAAAGATGCAAATCGCTTCTGACCCTGCGACAGGTGGGCTGGCGGTTTTTCGCGCAACTCCCAGAGGTTCAGTTCACGGAGCACCTCTTCCACCAGTATTGCGATATCGGCTTTATTGATACCGAGATTTTCCGGGCCGAAGGCGACATCATCATAGAGCCTTGCCGTAAAGAGCTGGTCATCCGGGTTTTGAAAAAGCAGGCCCACCATTTTATGGATCCGGTCAAGATGTTTTTTACAAACAAGTATCCCGCCAATTGAAATGGAGCCCTCGCGGGGCAGGTAATAGCCGTTCAGGTGGTTGACCAGAGTCGATTTTCCGGCACCGTTTGCCCCCACAATACCCACAGAGCTCCCTTCAGTAATGGTAAGGCTGATGTGGTCGATTGCTTTTGTCCCGTCAGGATAGGAAAAGCTGAGCCCTTCAAGAGCGATCATACAGGCTGTAATTTAAAAGATCAGGCGAAGTGAAAGGAAGAGGAAAGACCAGATCCCAATCGTTTTCCAGTCATCAAGGTTCATGTTTTCAGTCGAGCTGTGCCCTATTCGACCATGGAAACCCCTCGCACTCATGCTGCGGTAAAGCCTTTCGGCACGGTTTGTCGTTCGTAACAGCAATGATCCTATGAGGGGTGCGGTACGGAAGAGCTCTTTGCCTTTCCTGCCGAACGAGCGGATATTCCTCGCCTTCAGCATTGACTGCGCCTCTTCATGCAAAACAGAGCGGTACCGGTCGAGCAGTATCAGTTGCGTTATCAAGACATCTGGAACACGAAACGCTTCAAGGGCGCGGCAGATTCGGTAAAAGGGAATGGAGCTGGTAACCGAAAGCAGACCAGCTACGGAAATGATGGTTTTTGCTACAATAACCGTCCCGGAAATCATGCCTCCGCTGAAGGTTATTCCATATATCAGTATAACAGGGTTCCGATCCAGAAAGAGGTTTCCTGCAGCCATGAAGAGCACAAAAGGAGAAATCAGCAACAATCGTTTCACCATTATTCCAACGTGAAGCTTTGCCGCACTTATGAGAAAAAGCGGAAAGGCCCCGAACGCAATCACGCCCGGCAAGTTGAATTTTGGAACTGAAAGCAGAGCGAAAACAAAGAGAACCATCACCAGCAGAGCAGACCGGTCACTTCCGAGGAAAGGAGAGGCCGGAGTTACTGTTTCACGCTCTGCAGTACCAGAACCAATGAAAGATAACCGTCGCTTCATCACAAGCTTTTTTGTCCTGATCGTTTCCGGCCAAGGACAAGACCAATGGTTCCGGCTGCAGCAAGGACAGAAAGACTTCCGATGATCCCCGACAAACTGGTGCCTGGATTAAAGGGTGATTTAGAGTCCGTGTTGAATTTCGGAGCAGATTTAAAGCCATAATCTGGAAGAAATACGATCTTCTCTTGAAAGGCGGCGAGTGCCTCATGCACAGGTCCGCTTGCCGTGCTAAGCACTTCGGTGCCCGATACCTTTGCTATCGACCATTCAAGTCCGTCAGGTTGCGAAGAGGCGAACCAGGATCCTATCCCTCCGGTCAGAAGAGCCGGAATGGCAAACAGTGCGAAAGAAAAACGGGTACGAACTGATGATTTAGCTGGAATGAGCAGTGCCGGATCAGTTCGTGAAACAAAAACAAGCACCCCCCAGGTAACTAATCCTTCAACAATACCGATGGCAAGATGGATCGGCAGCATGAAGAGCAAAAATGTATTGAACGGTAACTCTGTTATACCCGAAAAAAGCGTTTCAAGAACAACGGCTAATGACCCCATTAATAGACCCGCTGTTGCGGCCGTCATGCTGCCTGCAGCAAGCTTTCCCGGAGATCCGGAATTACCGGCAATAACCCGATAAATAAACGGATAGGCAATAAATGCAGGAAAAAATGCAAGGTTTATCATATTGCAGCCAAGTGCAAGCAGACCCCCGTCGGCGAAAAAAAGGCACTGAATGATAAGAACCGAAGCAAGGGTTATAAATGCCCGGTATGGACCGAGCAAAATCGCAAGGAGAAGCCCTCCGCCAAGGTGCCCGCTTGAACCGGTGCCAGGGATACTGAAGTTGATCATCTGCGCAGCAAAAACAAACGCCCCGAGCACACCCATCAATGGTGTTTTTACCACATCATGCTCTTCAGTGATCTTTTTTGCAGAATGAATGATAAGCGCACCGCTTGCAATCCAGAATGCGCCGCCGACAACCGGTGAAAGAAGTGCGTCAGCCATGTGCATAATGATATTTTCTCCGGTTTGTTGATGTTCGTGTTATGAAATTAATAATTGTGTTACCAAAATGCAATCCGGCGGGGTTCTTGAGTGTAAGAATCGCCCCCGGTCAAAACCGGGCGGCAAGCCCGGCAAGAAAAGTTGTATCGGTTTCAGCTTTATTGAGTCCGCATTTCAGGCCAAGATCGATATCCAGGTTTTCATGTACGCTCCAGATCAATCCTGCGATGAGAAAAACGGGGTGGATATCCGATGTTTTGTCTTCGTTGGATTCAACCCCGATGTTAGCGACAGACCGGATGTTGCCGGTCATGTTGAGTTCTGCCGCCAGCGAAGCATGCCAGATATCGTTTCTTGCGGTCTCATTGTTCTCTTTGATGCCGAACGCATTGCTGCTGTAACCCAGGTTACAGTGCAGAGCTCCAAGCCGGCCTTCATGGGTCGAAATCAGTGTCAATCCTGCCGACAGTGCTCCGTTTCCAAGTCCCTTAAGCTCATTTCCTGTCGGTATCGAAAGGCCCGGTTTCAGGGCGAGGCTCATGCCGCTCTCTTCAGATTCGAACAATCGCCATTTCAATTCAATCCCCATATCACCGATGCCGCTTTCATCAGCTACAGTCATGCATCCATTTTTGAACGTATACCACTTCAGAGGCATCCCGACAACGAGGTCAACGTTGTCAGCAATTCCATATGAAAGAGCTACGCCGGCCTCACCACCCGTTTCTTGTACCGATAATCCATCAGTTTGTTCTTTGTCCGTCAAAAACTGGCTGTTGATTTCAATCTGGAATTTTCCCTTTCCCTGGGTTCCGGTATCATCAGTTATGAGCGGATGAGCCGCATAAGCGATTGCGGAGAAAAAAAAAGTGAAAAAGAAAACAACGCTGTTTTTCAGGATGGCCATAACGGTAATGAGTCTTTTTCTGGAAGCATCAAGATTTTTTTATGTAGCACTAAAATAATAATCGTGTCACTGTAATTCAAAAAAAAGTATCCTCCAGCTCAAGAATTGCCGGTTTTTCTCCGGTTCACTCAGCAGAGGATGAGATGCTCAGGCTCAGATGCTTGACGCCGACTTGGACCTTGAGGGTTGTGGCCAGTTTTTCAACATCGGAAGCCCGGCCTTTTACCGCAATGATTTCAAGGCAGTGGTGATGATCGAGGTGCACATGCTGGGTTGAAATGATGGTCTCCTGAAAGTCATGCTGAATATCAATGAGCACGCTGACCAGTTCCCGCTTGTGATGGTCATAAGTCATGACAATCGCTCCGGCCACAGTACCGCCCTCTTGCCACTCTTTTCTGACAAGCTCTTCACGGATCAAATCCCGTATCGCTTCAGATCGGCTTTTGTAGTGTTGTGTTCCGATATGACGGTCAAAAGCCTCGATCAAAGTTTTTTCAAGGGAGACGCCGAATCGGTAGAGATCGCTCATCTGGAGTTGCAGGGTTGGTGAACAAAACAAGGCAGTCTCAACTGGTCAGCGATGCCGGCAAAAGGAGGGCCACTTTCGGCAGCCCTCCCGCCAGCAGATGCAGACTCAACCGACTTGACGCTTCAATCTTCTTTTTTGCCCATCAGCTTTTCGTGAATCGCCGCAGCAGCAGTACGTCCTGCGCCCATGGCAAGAATAACCGTAGCGCCACCGGTAACAATATCGCCACCTGCATAAACATTTTCTTTTGACGTCGCCATGGTATTGATATCGACAACAATCGTATCCCGCTTGCTGACCTCAATATCCGGCGTTGTCTGCTTGATAAGCGGGTTCGACCCGTTGCCAATCGAAATAACCGCCATATCAATAGGAAGGACAAATTCCGAGCCTTTGATGGGCACCGGGCGGCGGCGGCCTGAATCGTCCGGTTCGCCAAGCTCCATCCGGAGACACTTGGCCCCTGTCAGCCACTGCTCGTCATTGCCGATAAACTCAAGAGGATTCATAAGCATGAGGAATTCAATGCCCTCCTCCTTGGCGTGATGAACCTCCTCAAGACGCGCCGGCATTTCAGCCTCTGAACGGCGATAGACGATAAAGGCATGTTCAGCTCCAAGCCGTTTGGCCGTGCGGACCGCATCCATAGCCGTATTGCCGCCACCGAAAACCGCCACACTTTTTCCCTTGCAGTTAAAAACAGGAGTATCATTGTCAGGAAACTGATAAGACTTCATCAGGTTTACCCGTGTCAAAAACTCATTGGCAGAATAAACGCCAAGCAGATTCTCGCCAGGGATACCCAGGAACCAGGGTAAGCCGGCACCGACCCCTATAAAGATTGCGTCAAACCCCTCTTCCTGGAGCAACTCATCAACAGTGACCGAACGTCCGGCGACAGAATTCGGAATAAAAACCACACCAAGCTGTTTCATTCCATCAATTTCAGCCTGCACAATCTCTTTGGGAAGGCGGAACTGGGGAATACCGTACATCAGCACACCGCCAAGTTCATGCAACGCCTCAAAAACCGTTACCGCATGGCCAAGCTGCACCAAATCGTTAGCACAGCTTAACCCCGCCGGGCCGCTGCCGATAACCGCAACTTTCTTTCCCGTTGGCGGCAGTACTGACGGCAACTCCACTTTTCCGGATTCGCGTTCGTAATCGGCCGCAAACCGCTCAAGATTACCGATGGCAACCGATTTATATTTCTTGGTAAGAATACACGTCTTCTCGCACTGGTCTTCCTGCGGGCAAACCCTGCCGCAGACAGCAGGAAGAACATTATCCTCCTTGATCTTTCTGGCAGATCCCAGAAAATCACCCTCAGCAATCAGCTTGATAAACTGGTCAATTTTGATGTTGACCGGACATCCCTTGATGCAGGCCGGATCTTTACACTGAAGACAGCGCATCGCC
>CAIPKT010000132.1 GCA_903865705.1 uncultured Chlorobiaceae bacterium | reverse complement strand
TTTTTATAGGCCATAACATTCTCATACCATAATCCATCGGGATTATAGATGCCGCCTTTAGAGTCTGAAACGGCGACAACTTTCATGCCGAGCAGCTCAACGGCAAGCTTATGGGCAAATGAGCCTGCGTTACCGTATCCCTGAATGGCAGCAGTTTTTCCTATAATGTCAATGCCAAGTTCATTTGCTGCATCACGAACACAATAGATGCCGCCTCTTGCTGTTGCGTCACCCCTGCCGGCAGAACCGCCAAGTGCGAGGGGTTTACCGGTTATGACTCCAAATTCGTTGTTTCCCTGCATCATGGAATATTCGTCGGCCATCCATGCCATGATTTGCGGTGTCGTGTAGACATCAGGAGCAGGAATATCCTTTTTCGGGCCAAGAATGCCTCCCACCTGGCGGATATAGGCGCGGGACAACCGTTCCAGCTCACCATCCGACATGCTTTTCGGGTCGCAGATAATTCCGCCTTTGCCACCACCGAGAGGAATATCCATAACAGATGTTTTCCAGGTCATCCAGGCACCGAGAGCTCTTACCGTATCAATAGTTTCATCAGGGTGAAAGCGGATTCCCCCTTTATTTGGTCCACGGGCATCGTTATACTGAACCCGGAACCCACGAAAAATTTTTGTTTCTCCGTTGTCCATTTTTACCGGCAGGGAAACATGAAGTTCCCGTAACGGCCTTCGGAGAAGCTCATGAGCCGCAGGGTCAAGCTTCATGACTGCAGCGGCTTCATCAAGTTGACGTTGAGCTGTTTTGAAAGGGTTAATTACTGATTGTAGTTCGTTCTCATTTTTGTGACTCATCGTGATGTTCATTTTGTTAATGAATTGAGCGGCGCAGAGATACGTTGGCAGTCTCAAGTATCGGACGGTCGGCTGGATGACTGCTGATGAAACGCGTATGGTGCGATCACGACAAAATAAAAAAATGTATAAATTATTTACCCTCTAACTTTCAATGCAATCGAAAAGAAGAGGGTAAGAGTGTATTCCATGTTGATTTATTACTTTGTTGCAGTAGGGTATGGGCTTATAATGGATTTCAGTCAATGGTGAGGATGCCTTCGTAAATAATTTTTGCCGGACCGGTAAGAAAAACTTCGTTCATATCGTCACTGAATTGGACTTGAAGGGTGTCGCCGCTTTTTACCGATACCTGCACTGTGGTGGAGCTGATTTTGCCGAGCCTGTAGCTCATCAGCGCTGCGGCTACGGCGCCTGTACCGCAGGCAAGGGTCTCCTCTTCGACGCCCCGTTCAAAAGTCCGGAGGGAAAGAGCATGGGGGGAGGTGATTTCGATAAAATTGACGTTGGTTCCACCCGGGAAGATGTCGGTTCTGTGGCGGATGGCACTTCCTGTTTCGTGCACCTTGACGGTGTCGAGCGTTGAGGTATAGATAAGAGCATGTGGCGAACCGGTATTGACGGCGTAGCATTCTTCGCCTTCAATTTCCAGATTGTCTCTGAACCCTTCTGGAGCAAGCATTTTAAGTTTGACGCTTTCGGGTCCAAGAACCCATGCATCGTAACGGTTGCCGTTTGCTTCAAAAGTATAGGCGTTGCCGGACGAGGGAGTGATGCCGATAGTGGAGGCAAAATAGACGGCACACCTTCCGCCGTTTCCGCACATGGAGCCCGGAAAACCGTCTGCGTTGTGGTATTTCATGCTGAAGGAGTATTCAGCGGAGGGTTCAATAAGAATCAGCCCGTCAGCCCCGATTCCTGTTCTTCTGGTGCATAGTTGCTTGATCTGCAATGGTGCAAGATGGATAGAGCATTCGCTGTTGTCGATAACAATAAAGTCATTGCCTGCTCCGGAGAGTTTGCTGAACTTGATTTTCATAAAGTCTAACTGAAATTCATGATTGAAGGGCAGGCACTGTTGTTTATTGTTGACTGATGGCACCCCGTCAAGGGTTGCTGCAGGTGCTTTCATGCTGTAAAATCAAACAATAGCGCATTCATCAGCAGGTAAAATAATTTATTATTAAATAATTTTTCTTATTTTATTCACTACTATATCAAGTAATTTGTTTGGCACATTATCTTATTCGACCTGATTTATATACATTTTCTATAGATTTTGAACCTGGTGGTCATGTGTAAAGCGTTTCGATTCTCAAGAACGGCTTACAGGTTCATCAGCAGTATTTGCGATAAAGGGGCTGCTTTATATATCGCAATTCGGAGCGCAACAGTTTTCTTTTTGGTTTCTTCAACCTGAATTATGTCCAAAACAAAGGAGAGAATACAATGGCTGAACAAGTGAATCCGGCAGTAGTAAAGCCAAAGGGCACTGTCGCACCTCCCAAGGGGAATGCTCCTTCTCCTAAAGGAAATGGTGCCTCGGGGCCTCCATCTGTTATCATGGAGCAGGATGCCTCTAAAATGAGGAGATTTCTGTTCCAGCGAACGGAAACCCGCTCAACAAAGTGGTTTCAAATCTTTGATACCGACAAGATTGACGATGAACAAGTAGTCGGAGCTCATCTTGCGTTGCTTGGTGTGCTTGGCTTTCTTATGGCAATCTATTACATCTCGGGAATTCAGGTTTTTCCGTGGGGCGCACCAGGTTTTCATGACAACTGGTTTTATCTGACGATCAAGCCAAGAATGGTTTCTCTCGGTATTGATACCTACAGTACAAAAACAGAGGATCTTGAGTTTGCGGCCACAAACCTTCTCGGTTGGGCAGGCTTTCACTTCCTTTCGGGCTCAGTTCTTCTTTTTGGCGGATGGCGTCACTGGACTCACAATCTGACTAATCCATTCACCGGCCGTACCGGTAACTTCCGTGACTTCAGGTTCCTCGGCAAGTTTGGTGATGTGGTTTTCAGCGGAATAAGCGCCAAGAGCTATCGTGAAGCGCTTGGACCACATGCTGTCTATATGTCGCTGCTTTTCCTTGGCTGGGGTCTGGTTATGACCTTTGTGCTTGGTTTTCCGCCGGTTGCTGATTTCCAGACGATCTATTCCGAGACATTCATGTCGTTTGTCTTGGCTGTTATTTTCTTTGCAATGGGTATTTACTGGTGGAATAATCCTCCGAATGCAGCTACTCACCTGAACGATGACATGAAAGCCGCTTTTTCTGTCCACCTGACAGCAATCGGCTATATCAATATCGCCTTGGGTTGTATTGCTTTCGTGGCTTTTCAGCAGCCTTCGTTTGCCGCCTATTACAAGGAGCTTGACAATCTGGTCTTTTATCTTTACGGCGAGCCTTTTAACCGTGTCAGTTATAATTTTGTTCAGGAGGGTGGCCGAATCATCTCCGGTACAAAAGAGTTTGCTGATTTTGAGGCTTTTGCAATTCTTCCGAAGAACGGAGCAACATTTGGTATGGCAAGGACGGTTATCAACCTCATTGTCTTTAACCATATCATCTGCGGTGTGCTTTATGTTTTTGCGGGTGTCTACCACGGTGGCCAGTATCTCCTTAAAATCCAGCTCAATGGACTTTACAGTCAGATCAAGTCGGTCTTCATTACCAAAGGACGCGATCAGGAAGTCCAGGTCAAGATTTTGGGTACGGTCATGGCGCTTTGCTTTGCAACCATGCTTTCCGTTTATGCGGTGATTTGCTGGAACACCATTTGTGAACTGAATCTTTTTGGTACGAACATCTTGATGTCGTTCTACTGGCTGAAACCACTTCCGATGTTCCAGTGGATGTTCCGCGATCCGAGTATCAATGACTGGGTGATGGTTCATGTTATCGTTGCCGGTTCGCTTTTCTCGCTGATTGCTCTTGTTCGTATTGCTTTCTTTGCACACACTTCACCGCTTTGGGATGATCTTGGACTCAAGAAAAATTCCTACTCGTTCCCGTGCCTCGGCCCTGTTTATGGCGGTACCTGCGGTGTCTCGATACAGGATCAGCTCTGGTTTGCCATGTTGTGGGGAATCAAGGGTTTGTCTGCTGTTTGCTGGTATATCGATGGTGCCTGGATTGCGTCAATGATGTATGGCGTTCCTGCTGCCGATGCGAAGGCCTGGGATTCCGTTGCAGGTCTGCAGCATCATTATTCAGCCGGTATTTTCTATTACTTCTGGACAGAGACGGTTAATATCTTCTCGAGTTCGCATCTTTCAACCATTCTGATGATTGGCCATCTTATCTGGTTTATCAGTTTTGCCGTATGGTTTGAAGATCGCGGTTCACGTCTTGAAGGTGCTGACATTCAGACAAGAACCGTCCGCTGGCTTGGAAAGAAGTTCCTGAACCGTGATGTTACTTTCCGATTCCCGGTGCTGACCATATCCGACTCGAAGATGGCTGGAACGTTCATGTATTTCGGCGGTGTATTTATTCTTGTCTTCCTGTTTATCGGCAATGGTTTTTATCAGACAGACTCTCCTTTGCCGCCGCAGGTTGGTGATGCCGCGGTATCCGGTCAGGTTATGCTGACACAGGTTGTCGATTATCTGATGAAGCTGATTGCTTGATTTCATTCTCATTGCCGAAAGGGCGTTATCGTTCTTTCGGCAATGAGCTTTTGCTTTTAACGTTTATCACGATAATTAAAGAGGAGGGTTTTTATGGCCGATCCTGTACAAAAGCCAGATATATCGTCACCGCCTGCCGCCAAGGGTCTGCCCGCTGCGCCGAAAGCTTCAGCTCCGGTAGCAAAGGGTCAGTCTGCCGCGCCAAAAGCTTCACCGTCTGCCGCCAAGGGTCAGCCTGCTGCACCGCAAGCTTCAGCTCCGGCAGCAAAACAGGTAAAGGCTAAACCAGCAGAGATTCCGCTGAAGCAAAACGGCAAGCTTCGGATGGAGCCGCTCAACGTCAATCTTGGAAGAAGTGGTCTTCCGCAGGAGTCGGCATTTCCGATTAAGAAAGCAGCAGCAAAACCTGCTCCAGGCGCCAAGCCCGCTCCAGCTCCAAAGCCG
>CAIPKT010000131.1 GCA_903865705.1 uncultured Chlorobiaceae bacterium | reverse complement strand
GGCTATGATTTCAATGTCGGGCGGAAAGAGCCGATCAAATTCAGAATTGAGCATGAAAGCAAGCTCAGCAAAAGGTTTGACACTGTTGTCGTAGGGAGCTGGAAATCCGCCGCCAATATCAAGAATTTTTACCTGCGTATACCCTCTCTCCCACGACTCCTTGAAAATATTGGATGCCAGATTAAGAGCTTGAACATAATTCTGGAAATTTGTGCACTGACTGCCGACATGGAAGCTTAAACCTTCGACCACCAGACCACTCTTGAACGCTTTGTCGATAAGATCGACAGCTTCTCCTGGATCTGCACCGAATTTGGAAGAGAGTTCGACCATCGCTCCCGTATTAGGGACTTTTATGCGTAAAATAAGACCCGTGTTCGGTGCATAAGTCGCGATTTTCGCTATTTCATCTTCATTATCAAACGTGACCAACGGTTTATATTGGTCCAGCTCCTTTAACGTCGGTATTGGCTTAATCGGATTCGCATAGATAATCTTGTCCCAGATAAAATCCTGTTGCTCATCAGGCGTCAGGCTTTTAATATTTTCGTAAACCGTAAGAAACTCAGGCATGGATGCCACATCAAAGCTGGCGCCAGCGTCATAGAAGGTTTTAACGATTTCTTTGGCTGAGTTGGCTTTAACAGCGAAATAGGCTTGAACCCTTGGAAGATGCTGTTTGAACTCGCGGTAATTGGCGCGCAAAACTTCGTGGTCTACCACAAACAACGGTGTACCGTGCTCTAAAGCCAATTTTTTTAAATGTTGAGCATCCATTAGGTGTATTCTTTTTTAATCATTATCGGTAATAAGAAAGTTCTTGAACTGCCAGGGATCCGTTTCATCAATATCAGGTGTATTAAACCCTGCAAAATAGTTTGGATTGTAGGTTAAAGGTGTCCAATCTGAAGCTTTGGATATGAAGTTGCCAAGCCATGGTTTTGCAATTCCAAGGATATACTCATGATCGATATTATCAGGGACAACAACACCCCTGTCAGGATTTTCGATCATCCACATACAGGCTGCGACCACGGATATTGCTACCTGCATAGTGGTAGCATTCTGATGAGGTACCAACGCCCTGGATTGCTCTATGCTCAGATCGGAGCCTGTCCACCAGGAATTAAACGCATGACCCATCAGTAATGCGCCAAGAATATCAGAACCCTTGATGATCTCATCATTCATGATCCTGAAATTGGACTGGAGCCTGTAATCATAACCACGCAGCTCATGCAGAGAAGTAATAGCGGCATCACTCGGACAATAGGCGTAATGTACCGTCGGACGGTAGATGGCTTGCCCCTCTTTATAGACCGTAAGATAGTCAGAAATCGTAAACGCTTCGCCATGGCGGACTACCATGCCACGTATATCATAATCAGGCACCCAGGAGCACACCCAGGTATTCATACCCATTTTGGCAAGACATATCTGGTTTTTCGGCCCATCAGTATGGGTATAGGAAAATTCCGGAAGCTCTTTTTCATGGGTTCCCCAACCCATTTCAGCAGTCGTCATACCCTCTTCCCGGAATCCCTCGACACTCCAGGTGTTGACAAACTCGTCAACCTGTTTTGGAACATCAGAAATTTGAGTATCCCTTTCAGAGCAATGAATCACTTTGACGCCAAGCGCCATTGCCAATTCATTGAAAATTCTTTTTTCAGACAGCTCTTTAATAATTTCGGCTTGAGCAGGGCCGACCTTGTTCCGGGCAATGACTGCGCCAGCAATATCAAGTAACCCTTGTTTGGTAAAATGGGATATCAATCCGGGATTGGCGCCATGCTCCAGCACCGCCGTGACCCCTTTATCTTGCCACTGTGCAGTCATACTGCGGATTTTCATGTGCCGCGAGTAGAGTGTTCTTTTGGTAGGATGCTGAGTCTCAACCCCTGTATAAGGATCCCATACTTCTACCGACGTGTTCATATAGAGGACACCATGATCATGACACCACTGGAGAATTTCACAACAATCAATATTCCACGCTAAATCTATGATCAAATCGCCCTCGGCAACATAAGTCGAAAGGGTTTGTGCTATATTATACGGTGTTATTTGATGATTAATATAGATAACGCCCAATTCCGTCCATGGTGATACTTTTTCACGAATATCCTCAAAATCCATAATGGTGACTTGAGAATAATCGACGTTTATGTGTTTAAAAAGAACAGGAACGGTACACTGAGATACAGAGCCAAATCCAATAATCAGTATTTTTTTATTAAAATCAATCACGCTTTTCACCTTTATTTGGATAAACTTTTATTGTATATATTTTTACTTTTTATTAGACAACAATATGAGTTTTAAAGTTAATTATAATTGCCAAAATTACATTGCGCGTGCATATAAACGCTTTATATTCCGCATAATATAGGCACTATCAAAAAAAATCTTGCCTTGTCGTTAATAGTCATGATCTTCAAGAGTTCGACAAGATACTTCATCAGAAACTCAAAGCAAAATTCCCTCTCAACAAAAGGATTGCTTGGCTTCGAAATGCATTTTGAGCAAAGCTTAACTCGTTTTTTTACAATAATTTATGGCTCCATATAAAAGACCGTTACATCTGGTTGATACACGCTTTCATAATGACAAATCCGGTATCATTTTTCAAGTTGATGTGGACATTCTCCATTAAAAAAATGAGGTCGTTTTCTTGTGAGTTAAAAACAATTTATAATTATTTTTTTTAGGTATAATACCTCTAAACTTCAAACTTAATTCGTCGCCAGTGCATAAAAGAATCGAGGACCGCTACGAGCATACCGCTGATGGTCTTGTGATCGTTGATGTGGCCGCAAGGCGTGTAGAGGATCTTTATGAGGATTTCGACAAAACGGCTCCATATCACAAAAAGGATCTTGATGAAGACCTTGCCTCTTATCTCACAGAGTGTGTGCGTGAAATAGGGCAGGTCGATTTTGTGATCCGCTTCATGTTTGAGTGTTATCCTTCCGAAGAGTTCATGTTGCGGGTGCGCACCAGTGTCCATAAATTTTTTATCTACCAGCGGGAGCTTGAAATTGGAGCCATGAACAAAATGCTGAGAACCGCAGCAACGCTTCTCGTTATTGGTATCATCATCCTCGGGCTCTCTTTGTGGGTCAATAATCTTCTTGCTGTTGACGGCACTCCCTCATTTCTCAAGACTGTTTTTGCCGAAGGGCTTACCATTGTCGCATGGGTTTCGGTGTGGGAGGCGCTTGCAACATTTTTGCTGAACTGGCCACAGCATCTCTTCCTCATCAAGCTTTTCAG
>CAIPKT010000130.1 GCA_903865705.1 uncultured Chlorobiaceae bacterium | reverse complement strand
TGATTATAGGACGGTTCCATCATAAAAAACTGCTCCCTTACCACATTGGCCGAAAGTTTATTCAGCCTGTTCATTTTGACTGATAGCTTGCAAGTGGATTGCCTTTAATCAACATGCAGGGCATGAACAGGCGGGACGTCGACCCGCAGTGGTACTCTCTCCGGCCGCATACAACTCCAAGGTTGGTTTGGCGCTTCTTTGCCCCATTCCCACACGGATTAAAGGATATCCGTTTGAAGTGTTACTTCCCGAAGGCTTGAAGATAAACGGAGCGGTCTTATCTGATCACCGCCTCCTACCGGAACGTGCAAGCAGCAAACTCTCCTGGACCATCAACATGGACGAGCGGAAACACAAAGCCGCAGAAGAGGCCCGGCCCTTCAAGGAAAAATCCACTATTGCCAGCCAGAACGCAGCACAACTGACCGAACAGTTGAAAGAGCTGAAGAAAGTCTCCGCCCTAAAGAGCGAGGTCATTGAAGAGGCTGAAAAAATGATAGCCGATCTCACCAGCGAATCGAGAACCAACGCCGCCAAAGCCAAAGAGATCCAGGATGCCGTCTACGACCTCAAAGCCGTCAACCCCAACAAAAAAGCCGACACCGACGATCGCACCCCCGAAGATCTTCTCGACATCATCGAAACCAAAGGCCGTGAAATCGCCGAAGCATTAGCAATACTGAGAATTGCGAGAGAGGTACTGCAATGAAGGGGATCCACTGCTTTTTCCTTTTAGAGCAGCCGACATCAAAGGAAATCATTGTGCAGTTATCTGTTTATAAAAAAGACCATTATAATGATAACCGCTTCTCATTGTAATGGAAGTGAAGGCATAAATGCCTTTAATAAGGGTTTAAAAATGTGTTTATTTATTTTATTTTTCGCACAAAAGCTTAACTTATAAGTGAAGAAAAGAGTTGAAATAGTGCTTGTCGATCAAGGTTCAGGCGGTACGCTCTATTCGGTCCGTTTTGCCGAAGAGAAAGAAACGGAGCTCGAAAAGTTTCTTCTCAACGAGCTATTGCATGAGGAAAAAGGTTTTAACGAACTTGTTCAGCGTATTTCCAGCATGACCGATAGTTTGGGATACAGAGAGCAATTTTTTGAAATGAACGAAGGGTTGCGGACAGATTCTGTAGCCGCCCTGAAGAGAGGACGCATTCGATTGTACTGCTTGCGTTGGTCTTCGAGTTTGTTGATTGTTGGCACTGGAGGCCTTAAAACAGCTCAAACGTATCAGAAAGATATGGCCCTTCGCCATATTGTTCCTGAACTCCAGGAGCTTGATAAGCTGATTATGATGCGCCAGAGGTCAGGTGACATCGAAATAGATCACAATAACGGGAGCATGAGGGGTAACCTTATATTTTCATTGGAGGATAGACTATGAATACATCATTTTTTCAAAAGTTTGTTGAGCAGATACCGCCCTTTACAAAAAAATATGTAGAACGGCAGGGTGAATTTGCCGTTAAGCTTAGTGAGTTACTTGAATCAACAGGTATGACTCAGCGCGAGCTGGCTGAAAAGCTGGGAAAAAAAGAGTCCTACGTCAGCAGGATTTTGGCAGGTTGGTCGAATCCAACCTTAAAAACTATTGCTGAATTTGAAGTGGCACTGGGGAAAGATATTCTTGATTTTAATTTGGATGTAAAGAGAGATCAATCTGAAAAAACCCACAGAGGCGCTGCACTCCGCTCCGCTCCGTTTGCGCAACCCGCCGGGCGCGCAGGTCAACCGACCCAGCCTGCATGTCGCCAGCCCTCGCTCACCAAGTAGCCACCCAACTCATCCAACCCAAACCATAACACCCCAAAAACAAAAAGGCTCCGGAAAAAGTCCAGAGCCTCATTGTCAACCGGTAAAAGCCCAACCCATTAATACAAAAAGCACACCCTGAGCGCACTGTTCTTACGGGAAGCGGGGTGAGCATGTTCAATTGAGGCTTACCACTACAAGTTGTACATTGACCCGGTTCTTCCAGAACCCTATGACGCTGAATTTCACTGGGTAAAAGCCGATATGGTCTATTGAAAAGCCCATCATTGCACCTCAGAAGGGTACCCGACAGGAGTGACGCAAGAAGCCGCTCAGTATCTGCCAGCACGCTGGCTCAACTTCACTCATTCCGAGGTAAGGCAGATGGCTTTTTCGATGATGATGTATTCCGCCGCATTGAGCTGCTGAAGCTCAGCCTTCACCAGCGGCAGGTGCCTTGCTGCTTTGCCATATCCGCTTTCGATCCTCATCAGTTCCTGGCTCGACGCCATCAGTTCCAGTGCTTCGCCGATGGTTTGCTGCAGGTTTGGCGAGTGGCAGGGGATACCGGAAATCGTCTCACCGTAGGCCTCAAAGCAGGCTTGGTCAGCTTGCTGGACAATTGAGCAGAGGCGTCGTTCGTCCATATCGGGGTCTCCGGCACTGCGTTCGAGAATGACGAGTAGCATCGTTCTGAGCTTCTCTTCCACGACAGTGTGATAAAAAGGGGCAGGCGATTCAGATACCCTGAAGAATTCATCATCAGTGCTTTCCCTTACCGGGCGCTTCTCTTCAACCAGGTTTCCGAGTGAAATACCCAATGCTTCGGAGAGTTTTTCAAGCTCCTTGAAACGGACATCCTGACTCCCTGACTCTATTTTTGTAATAGCAGTCCTCGGCAGGTCAACCCGCCTTGCGAGCTCTTCTTGCGACAATCCCTTTGCGCAACGGATAAGCTTGATCCTGTGGCCGATATTTTTTTGTGTCATTTGCTTTATGATACAGAATGTTCTGATGCGGAACAAATAGAGTTCTTTTATAGAACCAGTTACTTAGCCGATAACGCTGTATGGCGAGAACCAGAGATGCTTTCGTAACATAATACAATGGATCAAAATTATGGCTGGGCGTTCGAATATGAGGTTAAATTATCTTGATAATAACTTTGTCTATCATTCAGGTGATAGAGAGGAAATACCACTACAACAGGGTTTTATGGACGGGTCAACTCTCTTGTGTAAAGACAGGATCAACATGAGCAGTGCACCAAAATCAAGCAGTGTGGCCTGCAACCAAAACAACTGGCGTGTCGGCCAGCGCTTCAGCAATGCGCATTTCAATCAGGCGAGGGTAGAGAGAAGACTTATTCATAAGCTCTTAGTTCCGTAAAATATGGAATCAATGAGCATAAAATATGGAATCTAAAGACCTGAATTACGGGATATATATCAGAATAGAAACATTCAAAACGCCTTGGTTGGAGTGCCGCCACGGTGCCCGAAACCTTCTGCACAGCCAGGAATTCTTGCCTGATATAATAATTCTAATACCCGTCTTTCGCTAGGTCGAATATCGTACTATATTAAAAAACACTCGCCCGCAAGAGGAGGTATTCAGTGACCTTGAACGCCTGTTGAAAGAGCCTGCTTCAAGAGCACAGGTTACACAGGGTTTTAAAGACTGATGTTGCTGAAAAGGGATCTCAGGGAGATTATAGCTTTTATTGCGTGCCTATAATCTGCAAAATGCCTTGCATGCACCGTCGCATTCAGTCGTTACTGCTTTTGCCTAAATCCTTTATATGTAACTGAAACAGTACTCATGAGCATTATTCTTCTCGACATAGGCAACGTCGTGGTATCGGTAGATTTTATGCGTTTTTGCCGGGATGTGGCCATGGATCCGGTTTCGGGTGCGCATGAGATTTATCGGAAATATTGTGTCGGAGAGTTTAAAGACAAGCTTGAAACGGGCTTTATCGCATCGTTTGAATACCTTGACGTGATTGCCAACGACCCGCATTCCAGAACAATGCCGCTGGATGAACTGAAGCATCGGTGGCAGAATATTTTTGAATTGAAAGAGGGCGCTCATGAATCGGTTAGTCAGCTCAAAGAGAAGCACTCAGTATGGATCATGAGCGATACCGATCCGCTTCATTTTACTTTTCTTCTCAACAATTTTCCGTTATTGCGGGGTGCGGATCGGTACTATCTTTCTTTTGAACACGGAAAGATGAAAAACAGTGTCGAAGCGTTTGAGTATGTGCTCGAAAGTTCAGGGCGCGGAGCTGATGAGTTTATCCTGATCGACGACAAGCCGGAAAACTGCGCTTCTGCCTCAACTGCCGGTATTGAAAGCATCTTGTTTCATAACTGGGAGGATACCCTTAACTTGCTTTGAGAAAATAAGGATCTATCATGTTGCAGATTAGCAGAACCATAGCCATTCCTGATGATGAAATCGAGCTGCAGACCATGCGTTCGCAGGGGGCGGGCGGGCAGAATGTCAACAAGGTCGAAACAGCCGTTCATCTGCGTTTTGATGTAAGGGCGTCGTCGCTTCCTGATGATTTTCGTGAAAAGCTGCTGCTTCTGAAAGATCACCGCATGACGAAGGATGG
>CAIPKT010000129.1 GCA_903865705.1 uncultured Chlorobiaceae bacterium | reverse complement strand
TCCCTGGGGAAGCAGTGCAAGATGCGATACCTTGGCGCCAACAAAGAGCATGGCGGCAGCATTGGAACAGGCCGCGACACAGGCTCCGCATCCGATACAGGTTGCGGCATCAAAGGCTGCATCCGACTCCTCTTTTGGTACAGGAATGGTATTGGCATCAGGGACTCCGCCGGTATCTACCGATACGTAGCCACCCGCCTGTATGATTTTGTCAAATGCACTGCGATCAACAATAAGATCGCGGATGACGGGAAAAGCTTTTGCCCTCCATGGTTCAATGTGGATGATATCGCCATCCGTAAACGAACGCATGTGAAGCTGGCAGGTGGTCACTCCCTTGACCGGCCCGTGAGGACGTCCGTTGATATAAAGACTGCATGTACCGCAAATGCCCTCCCGACAGTCATGATCAAAGGCAACAGGATCGCCGCCAGTCATGATAAGGCGTTGATTGAGAGAATCGAGCATTTCAAAAAAGGAGCTGTCGGGCGAGATTCCTGAAATATCATAGGAAACCATCTCCCCTTTGGCCGTGACGTTGTTCTGTCGCCAGATTTTCAGCGTAAAGTTCATAATCACCTGTTATTTATAGCTCCGCTGGGAGAGCTTGATCTCATTGAATTGAAGTTCTTCGCGGTGCAGCTCAGCGGCAGCATCACGCCCCTTGTATTCCCATGCACCAACAAAAGCAAACCTCTCGTCATTACGCAACGCTTCACCCTCACTGGTCTGATACTCCTCCCGGAAATGGCCTCCGCACGACTCCTTTCGCTGCTGGGCATCCCGCACCATAAGCTGGCCGAGCTCGATAAAATCGGCAACCCGACACGCTTTTTCGAGTTCCGGATTGTATTCGTCCAGACCTCCAGGCATTCGGACTCCTTTCGCGAACTCTTGACGAAGCTCAGTCAATTGGTAGAGAGCTTCGGTAAGACCTGCATCGTTTCGCGCCATGCCGCAATACTCCCACATAATTTTACCCAGACGACGATGGAAATGATCGACCGACTCCTTGCCTGAGCTGTTTTTGATCTGCTTCAAGCGGTCGGTAACACCCTTTGCTGCAAGGGTAAATTCGGAGGAGGATGTGTCGAACCGTGGCGTATGAATTTCACCCGACAGGTAGTTTCCAATGGTATAGGGAAGGATAAAATAGCCGTCAGCAAGGCCCTGCATGAGCGCGGAGGCTCCGAGGCGGTTTGCTCCATGATCGGAAAAATTGCACTCTCCTATGGCATAGAGACCGGGGATGGTGGTCATCAAATCATAATCAACCCAGAGGCCACCCATGGTGTAATGCACCGCTGGATAGATCATCATCGGCATTTCATAGGGGCTCTCTGCGACAATCTGCTCGTACATCTGAAAGAGGTTGCCATAGAGAGAGTCGATGGCGTCATGCCCCTTGCGTTTAATTGCATCAGCAAAATCAAGAAAAACGGCCATTCCGGTAGTGCCGACGCCGAAACCTGCATCGCAGCGCTCTTTGGCTGCCCTTGAAGCCACATCCCTCGGAACAAGATTACCGAAAGCCGGGTAACGACGCTCCAGATAGTAATCCCTATCCGCCTCAGCAATATCGGACGCCTTGATCTCTTTGTTCCTCAGTTTTTCAACATCTTTTATCTTGGCCGG
>CAIPKT010000128.1 GCA_903865705.1 uncultured Chlorobiaceae bacterium | reverse complement strand
GAAACCTTCAGGGAGTTTTCCTGCCAGTTTCGCCATGATGGCCATGGCATCGCCCGAGCTTACGCCGGGCGCCGGGGCACCCTGGATATTGACCGACGATATGCCGTTGAACCGTTCGAGCTTGGGCGAACCGAAGCTCCAACGGCCTGAGGAAAACGATGAGAAGGGGACCATGTCGCCATTCGAGTTTCGGACGTGCCAGATGTCGACGTCCGATGGGTTCATGCGGTACGGTGCGTCTCCCTGCATAAACACTTTCTTGATGCGACCCTCATGCACAAAATCGTTCACATAGCTCGAACCCCAGGCGGTCTGCAGCGTTGAATTGATGTCAGCGATCGATACCCCGAAGGCGCTTGCCTGTTCGTGGTCGATATCGATCTTGAATTGCGGCACATCTTCAAGGCCATTGGGACGCACGCCGCTCAGTGAGGGGTTTTCCGCAGCCATTCCCAGCAGTTGGTTTCGGGCGGCCATGAGAGCATCATGCCCTTTGCCAGTCCGGTCTACAAGCTGAAGGTCAAAACCGGAGGCGTTGCCGAGCTCCATGACGGCCGGCGGGTAAAACGCAAAGATCATAGCGTCCTTCACGCTCGACAGGGCGCCCATGGTTCTTCCGGCAATCGAGGCAACATCCTGTCCCTTTTTCGTGCGTTTCGCCCAGTCCTTGAGCTGGACAAAACCCATGGCCGAATTCTGGCCCTGGCCCGCAAAACTGAAACCGGTCACGCTGAAGACGCTTTCGATGTTCTCTTTTTCCTGATCGAGGAGGTAATGTTCCATCGTCTTCACGCTTTCGAGCGTCCGCTCCTTGGTCGCTCCGGATGGGGTGGAAAGCTGGACGAAAAGGAACCCCTGATCTTCGTCCGGCAGGAACGAAGTCGGGATGCGCAAGAGGACAATGCCAAGCAGCACCACGACAAGCATAAAGCCCATCAGCGAGCGCTTGACACTTCCCGTCATTGCGCGGGCTCCGTCCACATAGCGTTCCCGGTTGCGGTTGAACATGCCGTTGAACCAGGCAAAAAAGCGCCCGAGAGGGCCAGTGCCGTAAATGTGTCCATCCGCTCTGACCGGCTTGAGGAGGCTGGCGCAGAGAGCCGGTGTCAGGATCAGCGCAACCAGAACCGAAAGCAGCATCGCTGAGACGATGGTGATCGAGAACTGACGGTAGATCGTTCCCGTAGACCCTTTGAAGAAGGCCATCGGCACGAATACGGCTGAGAGCACAAGGGCGATGCCTACCAGCGCGGTGGAGATTTGCTTCATCGATTTTCTGGTAGCCTCCAGCGGGGAGAGTCGCTCCTCTTCCATGATGCGTTCGACGTTCTCGACCACGACAATGGCGTCATCAACAAGCAATCCGATGGCGAGTACCATGGCGAACATGCTGAGGGTGTTGATGGAGAAGCCAAAGGCCGACATCACCCCAAAGGTACCCAGCAGCACGACAGGTACCGCGATGGTGGGGATCAGCGTGGCCCGGAAGTTCTGGAGAAACAGGAACATGACCAGGAAAACGAGGATGACCGCCTCGATCAGGGTATGGACAACACCTTCGATCGATGTCTTGACAAATGGTGTCGTGTCGAATGGGTAGACGATCTGCACACCCGGTGGGAGCAGCGGCTTAAGGGCACTCATTTTCGCTTTGACCAGATTGGCGGTGTTCAGGGCATTTGCCCCGGTCGCCAGAGTGATGGCCATGCCGGCAGCCGGTTTGCCGTTAAAGCGCGTCGTCATATCGTAGTTCTGCACGCCGAGTTCGATGCGGGCGACATCCCTGAGGCGAACCTGTGAGCCGTCGGTATTGACCTTCAGCATGATCTTTTCGAAATCCCCGACGCTTTTCAGGCGTGACTGTGCCGTGATGGTGGCGTTCAGTTGCTGGCCTGGAACCGACGGCGTTCCTCCCAACTGGCCAGCAGAGACGTCGGCATTCTGTGCTGTAATAGCCGTCTGTACCTCGGTGGTGGTAAGGTTGAAGCTCGTCATACGGTGGGGATCAAGCCAGATACGCATCGAATAGGGCTGCCCGAACACCTGGATGTTACCGACGCCAGGTACGCGACTCAGCGGATCGAGGAGCTTCGAGTTGATGAAATCGTTCATCGCATATTCATCGACCCGGGCGTCGTCCGAATACACGCCCACAACCATCAGGAACCCGGTATCTCCCTTGGTGACCCTGATGCCCTGCTGTTGAACCTGTTGTGGCAGGTTCGACATGATCGACTGCAACTTGTTCTGCACCTGCACCTGGGCAATATCGGGGTTGGCTTCGGGTTCGAAGGTCACCGTGATGCTTACGTTGCCGTTCGAATCGCTCCCGGCGCTGAAGTAGCGGAGATGGTCGATACCGGTGAGAGCCTGTTCGACAACCTGCGTCACGCTGTTTTCAACCGCTTCCGCAGATGCGCCGGGATAGGTGGCACTGATGTTGATGGTCGGCGCCGCGATGCGCGGATATTGCTCCACCGGCAGAGTATTGATGGCAATAATTCCGCCGAGCATGATGCAGATGGAAATCACCCAGGCAAAGACTGGTCGCTCAATAAAAAATCCGGACATGGTAATAATGCGTTGAAATGTAATGGATTATCTTGCCGGCACAGTTGGCAGTGCCGCCTCAACGGTTTTGACCGCCATGCCGGGCTGGATTTTCATGATGCCTTCGTACACGACCTTCTCGCCTGCTTTGAGGCCGCTGCTTAAAAGCCACTTGTCTCCGACAACCTCCGTAACGATTATCGGGCGAGGGTTTACTTTGCCATCCGCTCCGACAACCCAGACCGAAACCGACCCGTCCGCATTCCTGCTGACCGATTTTTGCGGCACAAGGATCGCATGGTCGTCTCTCCACTGTTCAAGACGTGCGTGGACGAACATGCCGGGGAGGATTTCATTGCCGGGGTTGGTGAACAATATTCGCAACAGGACCGTACCTGTGCTCGGGTTAACCGTTACATCCGAGAATTTCAAAGTGCCGGGTTCTCCTTTGGGTTTTCCATCCACCAGAAGCTGCACTGGAGCACTCTCAGCGCCTGAATCGCCCACCTGACCTTGATGGCCCTGTCGCAGTTTTATAAGCTCCTCGCTCGACTGGGAAACGTCCACGTAGATCTGGTCGAGCTGTTGCACCACAGCAAGGGGGCTCGGCTGATTGGCATTGACCAGAGCCCCCTCAGTAACCTTCGATTGGCCGATTCGCCCGGAAATCGGAGACATAACCCTGGTGTAGTCAAGGTTGATACCGGCCATGGAAACTTCGGATCTGGCGATGGCGACCTCTGCCTTAGCCTGGCCAAGGCTCGCTTTCGCATCGTCGTACTCCTGCTGGCTGACACCACCGATTTTGACAAGCTCTTCGTAGCGGCCTGCTTTGGCCTTGACCGATTTCACGTTAGCTTCGGCTTTGCTGAGGTTTGCTTTTGCACTGTTACAGGCTGCCTTGTACGTCGCAGGATCGATCTGGTAGAGTTGCTGACCCTGTTTAACAAGGCTTCCTTCCACGAAAAAGCGCTTCGTAACAATCCCGCTGACCTGCGGCCGGATCTCGGCCATACGTACGGCCGAAGTCCGGCCCGGCAGCTCTTTTGTCAATACCAGAGGTTCGGGTTTCATGGTCACGACACTGACCTCCGGTTTCATGTTCAAATCCTGTATGTGGTCTGAAGATCCCTTCGGCCACAGGTACCAGCCGGCAATCAGGGTTACAAGCAAACCGGCGATGATATACGACCTTTTCATGATTGATAACTATCCTTTTTGTGGGTTTGGTTTGGTGAACAAGTCCCGTTCTATCCACCAATCGTTTTGGGATTGCAAAGGAATGACGGAAGCTGAAGGGGAGTAGCGGAGAGGAAATAACCCAATAATATGGACTAACTGCATGCTCTATTTTGATCAGCAATCAAAAAAAAATAAAAAAAGATGGCTTGAAAAACAGCCATCTTTTTTATTTAAAACATTAATTCATAAATCGATACACTTACGTTACTAATGACAGGCATGACCATGGCAAGCATCCTGAGGCGAGACTTTTTTCAAGGTACCGCGTTTGAAAAGCGATAAAGCCTCTTCAAGTGTCGTAGCAATTGCTGTCATGTAGACCGCAATGCCCATTTTTTGAAACTTGTGGACAGCACCGGCTTCGATTCCATGGCAAAGCAACGTACTGGCACCAAGCTTAGAGAAAAAATCAGGGGGATTACACTGTCCGTGATAATTATGCATGCAATCATTAGCAATAATTTCAAAGGAATCCAGTTCAATATCCGCAATAGCATAAAATGGAGCGCTTCCAACATGCTCACTTATCTTTGAACTCTGGCCCGCTTGTTCATCCAAAGGTACAATCACTTTCATTTCTTATTATTATTTAGTGGTTTTCTCAACTTCTCCTCTAAAACAACTTAGCCTATAAATCAAGTATATTCTTTCGTTGAAAGATACTCACAACCATAATATCCTATTTATTTATCAAAAAATGCAAATACTCAAATTTTACCAGCAGAATCAAGTGCTGAAAGGATTGTTTTGAACGGCAAAAGAAGTGAAAGCGGTGCATCAAGCAGTGGTATAGCTCCATAACTCACATACCATTCCGCCACTTGCGCATTTTTGGCATCTATCAGAAGAGCAACACCACCAACTTGTGAAGCAACAAGAATACAGCGATAGCCAGCCATAAGCAATAATTGCCCACCTAATCCCAATCCCTGAACTGATCGATCCACAGCAAGGCGGCCAAGTCTAAAAACCGGAACCTCGTGCCGAGCCAATCCTCGCTTAATCATTTCCGGGGTATTTTCGTAAGCAACAGATGCTGGAGCTATACAATAAAAGCCAAGAATTTTCCTGCAGTCAGTATCATCAATCGCCAGAAACGTTTTTGCCCCTCCTTTGTCGTGACTTTTTCGAGCATGACGCCAAAGGAACTCATTAAGGGCATTATCCCCACAATCAAAAACCTTCCGATCATGGCGTTTAGCGATTGGCTCTTCATGCCAGGCTGGCAATATCATGATCGTTTTGGAAGAGCAAATGCCGCAGCCAAAAGTTTTTTATTTGGGGCTGGAGGATCTTCCAGCAACTTCATGACAAGAAAGCTATCCCTATCGGTAAGCTCAAGTCGTTCGTTTCTCTCAATGATCGTTCTTGCCGCGGCAACAACGGTACGAGTGACAAATTCAGTCAAATGCGTATGCTGTAATGTCGCTGCGCGTATCAGAAGAGATTTTTCTTCTGAAGCAATACGCAACGAAAGTCGCTCGTTACTTTCCAAGGGGAGTTGAGGCATAAAAACTCCGTTTATTTTGTGTGCATTGAAGCTGTACATAAATGTACAATTTTATTCAGGAACTTCAGGTATAAAACTCAAAAAGGCCTCTTCAAAAGCACCCATCTTGATTGCAAGAATTTGTTGTATAATATTAGTTATGTAAAGTAAATAATAAGAGAGCACATTATCTGGCCAATATTTGCATTATTCATTCAGCCGTTATGTATTGTAGTATTTACATATCTCTTACATTATTACACGTCGAAAAACCCTTTTCCTGACCACTCCAACTATTCTTGCGAGCTCTCCAACCATTGTCAAATCAACCCGGTCGGCATCCCAAAAGGTGTCGATTGTTATACATCGACCAGCAACTGCGCGACAACCGTTATCCAAACTGCTCACTGGTAGCCCGCCATATAAAGCCCTTGATGAAAAGCTCTTCAGTCAAAACTTGCTGATTCTCTGTCGCCAACTCTTTGGATCACGATTGAGATGCATGATAGCACCAACAAGAATGGTGTCCAATTCTACTTGGTAAAGAACTCCGTAAGGAAACTTGTTGAGCAAGCAACGGCGAGAACGTTTAGAAAACAGATGCCAAGCCTCGGGGAAAACCTTCATCCTATCAAAAGCGCGTTTGACTTCGGCTGCAAATTCATAACCAAGCCCGGGACATTGTTCGTTGTAATAATCAACTGCTTCGGCTAATTCTTCTTCAGCGTAAGAGAGAACAACAATATTCATCTCTGATTTATCCTCGCAAAAACATCCTCTGCTGATGAAGCCTGGATTTTGCCGCTTTCATAGGCGTCAATTCGAGATTCGATCTCTTCTGCCCAAACCGCATCAACAGCACTGCTCGCGGAACGGTCAAAACTCTGAAAAAGCTTTTCTATCAGCTCCGCTCTTTCAACAGGAAGCAAACCAAGAGCATCTTTGAAAATTCGATTGGCGACTATGGTCATATCTTTATCATTAAAATTTACTTTACAATTAAAATATACTATTTCGCGCAAAAAAATTACTGCGGATAGCTCTAAACTGGCAAATCCGGAAACGACGCTCCCCTGCTCATCAAGCACCAGCAAAGGCAACTCTGTCTCCGTCACCCGGGGGCGGTAATTGGCAAGCAACTCTTTCTGCGGGGCAGTTGGTGCTTTGGTGGGTGGGCATGTGAAGCTGCCTTTTCAGCCAGCAAAGCGGTAAGGTAAGCGGGGCTGTTATTTGCTTTTTGTAATTTTTAGCGAAACTGACGCTTCGATCTCTTAAATCATTCTTGTTGGTGCTACCATGAAAAGTAATAAAAAGTCCAGACTCATTCTCCCTGTTTGAAAACTAACTAAGATACTCAGGTATCGCAGGGAAGGTTCACAAGTCTGACTTGTCCGAGATTGATCAATTTGGATAAAATAGCCCAATTGATTAATATCTCGCAATGGAAAAACGAACTACACATTACGTTCTCACAGAAATTCAAACTACTGTGGCAAATCTGGGCACTCGTGTGTTTACAAGGTTAGCAAAATAAAGTATATCTCTTATGAATTGTCCAGCGTGCGGTTCTCCTGATATGGGAAACAAAGTTTTAGATGAAACACTTTCCTATGGCGGTCAATCCTTAACCTTGCATGCCATGCGTGGAGAGTTTTGCGCATCTTGCGGCGAAGGGGTTTGGGACGTAGAGAGTTACAGGCGTTATACCGAGGCCCAGGCTGGACTATTGCGAACAGTAAAGGGTGATGTCGGTGATGATATTCGACGTATCCGAAAAAAACTTAATCTGACTCAGACTGAACTTTCAAAAATGTTTGGCATCGGAAAAGTAGCCTTTTCAAGATATGAACGAGGCGAAACACATCCTCCTGCACCAGTTGTAAAACTTCTCAGACTTGTGGATCGTCATCCTGATTTATTGAGAGAGATTGGTGACGTTTGACATTCCAGACGAGCGATGAATCATTAAAAAGTTATTGGACACCTCTATCGTCATGTCCGATAACTGTCCGATAACTGTCCTATAAGTGTTCGATAACTGTTCCTCCCCTGCATCAGCAACTCCGCCCACGACCCGACAATCACATCCGTCAGGCCACCCTTTTCACCCACCAGGCGTTTCAGCTTCAAAGCAGACGGCAAACCCCCCTACACATCCATCAAGTCCAGCATCTTCTGAGCCTCTTCATTGCCCTGATCGGCATGCATAAAAATTATGATGCAATCTGATTACGAGAATCTCCTTCACCTGCCGCATTAAATTCATTGTATGGCCTGTCCCAGTCTATATCAGGAAAAGCTTTTTTTACTGAATCAAGAAAATCTTTATGACTCAGAGTCTCATAAGTTACATCTTTATATCGCTCTTCGAGCGTCATATCACTTTTGTTCAAACCTTCTGACGAGATAATCAAATGAGCTACTTTGCTTGACTTCGTTATGGGGAATGAGCAGGTAACTCCATTTTTTTCCACCTGATGATGCTGTGTATTGTGATGCATACTGACAGTATTGCATGGCTGCACGCTTTTTATCTTGAACTTCAGATGTATTTATCTGATCATCTGCCTTTGTTTCTACAAGGTAGATGGCATCTCTAGTTTCAACGACAAAATCAGGATGATAGCGTCTTGAGTTGTTTGCCCAGTATAACCTAAACTGGCCTGGTGCAGGACGAAGCCATTTGAGGACGGCTGTGTCATTTTCAATGATATAGGCAAAGTCTTTCTCTGTCTTAGAGTCAAATTTATACTCTAAATGGCAAGATTTTTCAAAATCGGAAAAAACAAGATTTGGAATTAGCTTTGTAGGAGTTATAACATCTCTATAATCTCTTCGACCATCCTTAATTACTGAAAAATTCCAGTCTTCGATTTTGACGAAGGGCAGGACTTTTGGATCCTGATAGGTGGGCTCACTGATTTTTAGGTGCGCTTTGAGCTGGTCGTAGATGTTGCCTGCTATAAATTTGCGGTATTGCCGGACAACGAGCATTAATTTTGATAAGTCGCTGAGGTTTAAGACAATGGCATCAATTGCCTGGTTGGTCAGTTTGTGGAGCAGTTCAGCATTGTCGTCGTAGTCAATTTCCGGATAGTTGACGAGTTCAGAGATGACCTGATTGACCGGGCTTTGTGAGGGATAGGCGCCGTATTTAACGCCTATGTCGGTGGTCTTCCGGTCGCCGGTGAGTTCAACAACACGGATCTCTTCACTCAGGGGTTCGTATGAAAAACCTCTCGATACATCAAGATCAAACACTTCGAACCAGACATTGGCCTCTTCCTGCACGAGATCCATACGGGGAATTTCGATGATGTTGTTTTGAAAGTTAGTGACGACCTCCTCATATATAGCATCTGCTTCCTCTATGAGTTGCCGGGTAAACATGCCAAGCTGGCCTTTTGACTGCTCCGCCTCAATCTGATCCATTACAAATTGCTTGACCTCAGGTTTATTCAGGTCGGCCACTCTGGTTACTCCCTGATCGCCGTTCATGGTTGGCAGGAGGTGGATGATAGCTTTTTTTGCATCGAGCCGGTTGGTTGCAACCTGCTTCTCTTTTTCATCCGTCATGGATGCAATCAGTTTTTCTTCACGGGTTACTTCAACCTGGATTTTGGAGGGTGACTGTATCACCTCTGTGATTGCGGTGAGGTCGGTATCATCAAGCTCAATGAACGAGACTTTCTGCAATATTGAGTTGGGGTCTTGTGCGGCTTCAATGACCTTGTCAAAGTTGTCGTGTGCCAGAACGGTCAGTTTGTCTACAGCATCATCACCGGTTCTTTCGCCATTGTAGGGAAGGCGCAGGCCACGGCCTATGGTCTGTTCAATCAAGACTGAAGCGTTGGCGGCACGCAGAGGAACGATGGTGTAAAGGTTGTTGACATCCCAGCCCTCTTTGAGCATGTTGACATGGATGACAATTTCGATATCGTTGTCGTAGCGTTCGAGGTCAATAAACTGCCGTTCGATCTCTTCGTCTTTTTTGGTACTGGAGTCGATCTGCAGCACTTTTCCGTTAAAGGCGCCGTTGAAAAAGGTGGTTGATGTGATGTAGTCGAAGGTTTCGCGAGCGTGGCTGATGCTGCTGCAAACCACAAGGATGAAGGGTTTAACCTTGCGGACTCCGTTGTTCCGGGCGTAGACTTCAAGAGCATTGATGGTTGCCTGATGAACGCTGATGGCGTCTTCGAGCTTGATTTTTTCAATCTCCTGCACGGACAGACCTTGAGTCCGAAAATTCTTCCGGGTGGCTACGGCAGGGTTTTTCACATATTTGCCGTCGGCCAGCGCTTTAGCAAGGGAGTATTCATAGACAACGTTGTTGAAGGCGTTGCCTTTTTCGTCGATGGGAGTAGCGGTGAGTTCGATACCAAGCACCGGTTGCAGTTCGTTGATGGCTTTTTTGGAGGCATCGGCATGGTAGCGATGGGCTTCGTCCATGAGGATTACCAGATCGTTCAGGCCGGAGAGATATGACCAGTAGGATTGACCGAGGTATTCCGAGAGGCGTTTGATTCTTGGGGGCTTGGCAACTCCGGCCTCTTTGGTGCCTCTATTTTCGGAGTTAAATTTCGAGACATTAAAGATGTTAATGCGTATCTCCTCACCGCTGAAGAGCGCTCCTTGCTGGTTATAATTTTCGCCTGTGATGATAATGGGCCTGTTATGCACAAACTCGGTAATTCCGGCAAAGACATATTTCTGGTAGCCGGGGTCACCAAAATCCTTGATGAGTTTGTCGTAGATGGTGAGGTTTGGGGCAAGGACAAAGAAGTTGCGGATCCCTTTTTGCAGGTAGAGGTAGGTGATACAGGCACCCATCAGCCTTGTTTTGCCTACACCGGTGGCGATGGAAAAGCAGAGTGATGGGAATTCACGCTCGAACTCCTTGCAGGAGGGATAGAGATCTTGAACCTTCTTCAGTTCAACGGCAAGATCGGCACCTTTTTTCAGTTCGAGCAGATCAGCTAACCGGGCAACAATATCGAGTGACTCCTTGAGTGGTTCCCTCAGCGACAAGCGTTGCTTGATGTAGTTGGCTTTGGCATTCATAGGAGTCAGTAAAAGAGGTTGATTTGCGTTGACTGATTTACTGGTTCATCGCCGAGATTTTCATCGGTAATTTTATCTATAGCCATATCATCAGATGGCGATGCATCGCCATCATGTGGCAGATTGACAATGTTCAGGCTGTAATCCTCTTTACCGAACTCGCACTTGCCGAGAAGCATGTGCGGGATTTTTTTGACCGTGATATTGGCAAAGCGGTTCTCACATTCACGCTGATATATTTTTGCGCAAATCATCAGGCTCTCATCAGGGCCCATCTCTTCCCTGATCTTTTCAAGCATCTCCACGGTCATGAACTGAGTGGTGGTGTAGATGTAATCCTTTTCGCTGCTGCGCCCCTGCTTCCAATAGATATGCCCGTCAGGCTCATACCTGAACCCCGACTGTTTCGCCATGGCTGCGGCAAGCATATCAGGGTTGTACTCCTTGCTGATAACCCAGTTGTCGTACTTGTCTTTGTTCAGGAGAGAGGGTGCAAGGGTATAGAACTTGAATCCGCCGCCACCATCCCAACCAACCATAGAACTGATACCTCCCTGGTCAGAACCTGCAATAACCTGCTTCAAACGCGGAATGCAATGCGTTTTTGCATGTTCACCAAGCTCAATGCCTATCCATTTTCTGCCCATTTTATGAGCAACTGCAGCCGTAGTACCGGAACCGAGAAATGAGTCGAGTACAAGGTCGCCTTCTTTTGAGGCAAGCGACATTATCCGATAAACAAGTTTTTCTGGTTTTGGTGTAGCAAAAACATTGACAGAATTGAATTGCTTTACTTCTCTTTTTGCATCTTGGTTATCACCAACTTCTATACGATACCAAATGGTTTTGGAGACCAATCCTTCTTGAACATCACTCAGGAAACGCTTTATCGAAGGCACGTTATTGCCATCTTTACCATTATCTTTGACCAGTGCCTCAAATTTTTCTTTTGAGACTCTCCAGCTATAACCAGCCGGAGGATTAACGATTCTACCACTCGGTATTTGTATTGGAAAGTCAGTCGATGCACTATATGTTTTTACTGATAGATCGCTTGACTTCCATAGACCCCGTAAATCATTATCATAATTCTTGTACCGCTTATCCATCTCTTCAGTTCTTGGCAATAAAAACGGTCGCCAGATCTCTTTATTTTTTGCATAGACAAGAATATGGTCGTGGCTGTCAGAGAGCCATTTTGCATCATTTTGTGGAGAATATTTTTTCTCCCATATCACATTGCTCACGAAGTTCTGCCGTCCGAAAACCTCATCACAAACCACTTTGAGATAATGGCTCTCATCATCATCAATGGAGATCCAGATTGACCCCTCATTTGAGAGAAGTTCACGCAGTAACCGTAAGCGTGGAATGATCAAATTCAGCCACTGGCTGTGCTCAATACCATCGTCATAATGTTCAAATGCATTGCCTGTATTGTACGGCGGATCAATGTAGATGCACTTGACCTTCCCTGCATATTCCTGCTCCAATGCCTTCAGTGCAAGCAAATTATCTCCCTGAATCAGCATGTTGCTGGTATCCGGATCACCGTAACTGTATTCAGGCTGCTCTATGAGAATCCTCGGCTCCAGCTTTGGCTCTTGCCCTTTGCCTATCCAGGTGAGCTCAAGTTTCTGGTTGTTGTTTTTTGCCATCATTACTTCCTGTTAATCCTTTAATCCTGAAAATCCTGTTTCAGACAGTATTTATTTGCTCACTCTCTGAATCTTTTTTTCCGTTGAGGTTTTTCTTGGCTATTTCCTTATCCAAACTTTTTACCCTTCGTTCTAACTTTTTAATATCTTCTTCAGCAGGAAGCTCTTCTGGCTTAATACCACTTTTACCTAATAAAATTCTTACATCTGTATTATTCTTTACATGTTCTGAAGTAATATTCCCTTCGCCTTTTAAATCATTTTTATTCACATTAAAATTTGTAATCTCGGTAGCCAATTGTTTGCCTGTAATAGTAATCGTAGGCAAAAAATCTGCTAATGGTCTGTTTTCCTTAATACCCAATTTGCGTTTCATATCGCTGGTATTATACCCGCCAAACATAGCCAAGTCCCCCTTGCTTCTAATTCTTGCAAAACCAGAAGTATCCACGCCTCTTTCATATATGTTTTTAGAAAGCTCCGTTTCAGTTGCTGCTAATTTTTCACGAGCCTGTAAACGCTCCAACAATTGGATGCGTTCCTCTAACAACTCCTGCTTACGGGTTTGAAGAGCAAAATAGCTTTGAGCAAAAGCTATTTGTTCTTTCTTTGGGTCTCCGTTTTGGGCTATAAGGTAACAGGCGTATCGGGTAAGCATCATATCTTCAACTTCCCGTTTCCCTCCTTTACCCAACTCTATCATTTTGCTGACATCAGCAAAATGATCAGTAATGGTATTGCCAGAATTCTCACAAGCTATTTTAGCTTTATCAATAACATTTATAAAATTACGCCATTGGGTATATTCTAAAAGTTCTTGCAATTCACGAGCTAACCAATATTCAATTCCCTCTTGCTCGTAGGCATATTCTTCAAAACGCTTGTTTAATTTTGCTATCGTATCTTTTTCCATCTTCAATGATTTTCCATTTTATGGTGAATAATTCGGTGGCGTTGACTTCTTCATGAAGTCCTCTTTCTATTTCATCCCATAGGTTTTCTTTTCTTTCATCAATACTATCCTGCGCTTCAAAAAGGTGGCTCCGTTTGTCATCATTACGTCTTGTTCATCCTTTAATTCATATTATTTTAGAGTCCATCGTATGGTAAAGAGAGTTTTTTCCTCTCTCTGTTGTTTCATCCTTGCTTCGACCTCTTCGAGTAATCCATCTTTTTTGCTTTCAATCTGATCCTGCGCTTCAAACAGGTGACGCCGTTTATCATCGCGCTGCTTTTCAAGTTCTTTGACGTGGCGACGCTCCTGTACCTTGCTTTCGAGATCGGAGAGTTTTCGGGCTTCTGCCTTGCGGAGCCTGATTTCGGCATCGAGATCTTTGATCTCCCGTTCAAGGCTGAGCTTCATGTCTTCAGCCCAGTTGTCGAGTTTTTCGTATTCGTCGTCAAAGTAGCGGGCGTTGCGCTTCATGCAGTCATCAAGAATTGCTTCTCTCTGCCCTGTTCTGATCGAGTCGAGCGCTGCTGTTACCGGCTCGTCTCTCGTTACCGTTTCCATCTCACGGCCTGAGAGGTTAAAGAGCTTCTGGCAGAGTTCGCCTTCGAGTGTTGTTCCGGCATCAGTAATGGCTGAAAGAACCAGATACTCTTCCTCTTCAAATGAGCTGATGCGCAAGAGCGACAGTGACAACCAGCCGGACTGGCCAAGCAGTGGCTCAAGGAGCGATATTTTAAGAGGCGTGTTGGTATAGTCAAAGAGAACTTGCTTTACCCCGAGTGATTGGGATTTGCAGGCGTTCAGCACCGATTGGGCAAGGGGGTGACCGATACGGTAGATGTTGGCGGTTGGCTCAAGGTTGATTTCTGATTTTTTGCGCTCTGTCGCTGATTTCAGAAGCTGGTAATCCCCAAGGTGAATGGCTGGGTTCTGAAACGGATTTGTTTTGAGGGTGAAGGAGAACTCCTTGTGATGGAAGTCGGCGTTGCCGTTGAGCGTCAATGCTGTTATGTCCCAAAGACGTTGTTCAAAAATATTGAGATACTCTTTGCCTTGCTGTAGGTTAACACGGAGTTTCTGGTGGACTTCGTCATCAAAGTTTTCAAGCAGTTGCAGTTTTGTGTTGTCGAGTTTCTGCTGCCGCTCTTCTTCAAACGATGCTTCGAGGGTGTCGAATGCTTCCTGAATTTCCTGTGCGGTGCGGCACTCTTTATAAATTCTGGCAATCCGCTTTTCAAAGTCAACGCCACTTTCAATGGCACCGAGCACCTCGTCGCTGGCTCCGAATACTCCGCTGAAGAGCTTGAACTTTTCATCGAGAAGCTGGTAAACTCTTTGGTCGGCAGCGTTGGCTTTGTTGAGAAAGTTGATGACGACAACATCAAACTTTTGACCGTAGCGGTGGCAGCGGCCAATGCGCTGTTCTATCCGCTGGGGGTTCCAGGGGAGGTCGTAGTTTACCACAAGGGAGCAAAACTGAAGGTTGATGCCTTCTGCTGCGGCTTCGGTGGCAATCATGATGGTGGCTTGGTCACGGAACCAGTCAACTATGGCCTGGCGTTTGTCGGCACTGTGTGAGCCGCTGATGCGGTCGGTACCTGCATGTTGCTGTAGCCATTCGGCATAAACTGCACGGGAGTGTTCGTCATTGTTCGTACCATTGAAGAGCACAATCTGACCGGCATAGCCTTGTGTTTCAAGGATCTCTTTGAGGTATTGCTGGGTTCGGGTTGATTCGGTAAAGATGATGGCTTTTTTGGCGGCACCGAGTTCCTGCAATTTTTCAAAGCCTTTGGTGAGGGCCGTTAGAAGTTTTACGCCTTTGGAGTTATTCTGGATTTTGCTGGCAAGTGCGGCGAATTGTTGCAGTTTCTCTTTTTCTTCGAGAGCGAGGGCCCGCTCTTCTAATGGAATTGGTTCAGCTCCTTTCCGCTTTGGTTCATCATTGTCATCCCATTCTTCAGCAAGCTCATCGAAACTTTCATACTCCTCGGCAATGTCGTCTAACTGGATGGCTGCCTGGCCTTCAAGAAGCGCTTCGAGTTTGTTGGCTAATTTCTGGAGAGTTCCCTGTATGGCAAAGGTGGATGAGGAGAGCAGTTTCCTCAAAATCATGGTCATGAGGTGCCGCTGGCTTGCCGGGAGTGCATAGAGCTTGTCGCTTCTCAGGTAGTCGGAGACGTCGTCATAAAGTTTCTGTTCCTCTTCATAAGGGTAGAATTCTTCGACAATTGCCAGTCGGTTGGTGAAGTTGATGTATTCGAGCACCTGACGGCGGAGAGTGCGTTTGCAGACCGGTTTGAGACGTTCTTTGAGGTCGGCAAATTGTTCGCCGTCACCGATTCGGGCATAGTTTGATTTGAAGCTTTTGAGGTCACCAAAGGTGTAGTCGTCAATGATGCTGACCAGCCCGTAGAGTTCGAGCAGGGAGTTCTGCAGCGGGGTTGCCGTCAGTAAAACTTTTTGAGTATGGGCAAGCGCAGACTTGATGGATTTACCGATTTTGTTGTCGGGGCGATAGACGTTCCTTAAGCGGTGCGCCTCATCAATAATAACAAGGTCCCATTGTATGTGCCGGAGGTACGATTCTTTGGAGCGAGCAAACTGGTAGGAGCAGATGAGAATTTCGCTCTGCTCGAAGGGGTTGAGATTGCCGCTTTTGATAACCTGATTGAAGGATTTTGCTTCAATGATGGTTGATGGCAGAAAAAACTTGTCGGCAAGTTCCTGATTCCACTGTTTGCGGAGGTTTGCCGGGGCAATGATAAGAAGCCTGCGTTTGCGCTCTGCCCATTTTTGGGAGAGAATGATACCGGCTTCAATGGTTTTGCCCAGCCCAACTTCGTCGGCAAGCAGTGCGCCTTTGGAGAGCGGTGACTTGAAGGCAAAAAGCGCAGCTTCAACCTGATGAGGATTCAAGTCAACCGTGGCATTCTGCAGCGATGCGGTGAATTTACCCTGATCATCAGCCGCAAGGCTTCGCGTGAGTTCATAAGCAAAGTATTGCGCGTGATATTTGGTTAGACTAACGCCCATATACTTTTTACCTATGATAATTTTGAACCTGAAACCGCCACATTCTGAATCTTGAAATAGAACACTATTTACTGCAAATTATACATTTTAATGATGGTAAACTAACCGGCAATAGATATCATTCCAGGCTATAGATGGAAGGGCGAGGTTAGGTATTTTTAAAAACTACGTTTGAATAGAAATGCTTAATCTCACAGAAGTTACCAACTGTCCCATGCCTGCATGTTATCCCCGTTTTACCTGCAAACCAAGCGTTGATGCCGTCACTCTATTTTCTCAATACAGTTGCTGCTCTGATAGCGGGCATTGTTGACCTGCGGTGATACCGGATACATTTCCAGAATGGCGTTATCAGCGGGAACCAGCATCTTCGGAAGTGTTCCGGGATCAGCTTCCAGCCATGCTTTCCAGTTCTCGGGTTCGAGAACGACGGGCATTCGGTCGTGGATTGCTGCTATCTTCTCATTAGCTTGCGTGGTGATGATGGTGCAGGTTGTTATAGCGGGTTCTTCGGTATTCTTGGGTTTCCAGGTGTCCCACAGTCCGGCAAATGCCATGGGCAGGCCATCTGCCCGGCGGATGTAATAAGGCTGCTTCTTTTTTCCTTCGATGCGCTTCCATTCATAAAAGCCGCTTGCTGGAATCAGGCAGTGGTTCCGCCCCACCAGATGCCGGTAATAGGGTTTCGATACTAACGATTCAGCCCGTGCGTTTATTGGCCTGATTTTGGGAAGCTCTTTTGCCCAATGGGGAATCAGACCCCATCGTGCCGCGCTGAGCGTATAGGGTCCGTGGTTGGCCTGCAAGGTTAGAATATCCGTTTCCGGGGGAATGTTGTATTGATTCGAGAGGGATAAGCCCTGATACTCTTCAAACGGCAGCTCCAGTTGGCGAAGAAGATCAAGAAAGTATTTCAGTTCGTAAAACCCGAATCGTCCGCACATCGCTTCCCCCTCGTTTTCCGTTATCAAATACCCCTACTCAACATCCTCTCTACCCGGTAATATAGAACGGCGGTGAAAGATATGGAACGGCCGATGTATATTCTGGTAATGAAAACAGGGATAAACGATGAGACTCACCAGATTGCATTCCGGCCCGGTGCTGGACTTTTTTACTCCGGACTTGACAACGCTGCTGGAGCTGCCGCTTGCGGGCACGGCTATTGCTGCCGGCTTTCCCTCGCCTGCTGAAGAGTATATCGAGATTGCGCTTGACCTGAACAAGGAGCTGATCAAGCACCCTGCCGCTACCTTTTATGCGAGAGTCAAAGGCAATTCCATGGTTGATGCGGGCATTCAGGATGGCGACTTGCTGGTTATCGACAAAGCCCTTGAGGCCAAAGAAGGCTCTATTGCGGTCTGTTATCTTGACGGCGAGTTTACGGTAAAACGTCTTTCGGTGCGTGAAGAGGGCGTCTACCTTTTACCGGCCAATGCTGAATTCAAGCCAATCAAAATCACTGAAGAAAATGACTTTCTGGTGTGGGGCATTGTCGCGTATGTGATTCATAAACCCGGGTAACGGAATCGTGCCGCAAGCAGCATGCAGCACAACGCTTTCGCTCTTTGCGGATGAAGCGCCAGCTTCACCGGAGCCGTGCACCTGGCAGCAGAGAACTCAGAAAGCCGGAAGTCCCGGATGGCGCTGATATTTGAGCAACTTATAACGGGGGTGATATAATGAGTGTTTGGGATGAAAAGAAGATCTGGAGCGATCAAGATGTCATTGATTTGCATGTGAAAATTTTTGGAGTTGAGCCTGTTGTGACCGGAATAAGGATGTGGGAGGCAGACACGTTTATTGATCGAGTTATGGACGCGATCGACAAAGGCGAGCCATACGTTGAACCGGAAGTCCCGGATGGCGCTGATATTTGAGCAACTTATAACGGAGGTGATATAGTGGATAATCTGGATGAAAAGAAAATTTGGAGCGAGCAGGATATCATTGATTTACATGTAAAAACCTTTGGTGTTGAGCCAGTTGTAACTGGCGCAATGGTTTGGGAGTCGGATACCTTTATTGACCGAGTCATTGACGCAATCAACAAGGGGGAGCCATACGTTGAGAACAAAGTGCCAAAAGGAGTGGTAACATGAAACACGAAGTTTTTATTCTTGATGACAGCGAGCTTGACATACCTGTATTCAGTTCGATTTGCTGCTGGTGCGTGCATTATCTTCCGGAGAAAAGAGATAGAATCTGCAAAGCTTTCCCCGACGGAATACCAATGGCGATATGGATGGGTGAGAATGACCATAAGCAGCCGTATAAGGGCGATCACGGAATTATGTTTGAGCTCCGAATGATCAACCCTCCCACTACTCCGACCTGACAACAATCGGCCCCGCCCGCTGTGCATTTTTCCAATACTGATCAGCGAAAAGACATCCGCATTGAGGGTGACAGCCCCGGTTTTTGCTGCCGGGCCTAACAGTTGAGGATATGAAATAAGCTATTTCACAAATCCGCAATCTGGTTATCGCTTGGGTGTTCCGGGAACTGGATTTGATCAAATAATGGAGTAGCGACATTCCCGGCATCTTCCGCGAAGCATGAGCCAATCATCCCTGAAAAACCTAACCGCAGTAGCCCTAACCCGGAAAACCTAAGAAGCTATCAGGGAAGAGTATGAGAAAAAGGACGCCGCGAACGAGCTTTTGAAAAAGAGAAGAGAATTAACAATACGGCGATATCGCAACAGCAGAATGAGACAAATAGTGTCAAAAAATCAACCTCTAATTTAAAGGACAAAGGGATGCGCCATGGTCATCAGTAGAATCAACCTCTACAAAATCATACCGGTGCAAGTTTTGGCAACTCAATGTAAACATGGCCGAAATCCGGTTCTCCCCCAGATATGAAACAGACATCGGTTTTGGGAATCAGGCTTGAATTTCTGTAAAATGAAAATGAATAATTATTAAAATTACCCTAACCCCACTTACATGCCTATAACCCTCAGTTTCACTCCGGATAAAGGCCACCTCATGCTCCCGATCGGCGACCGGATGGCTCTTATCGATACTGGGTCACCATCAAGCATCTCCTCACGCCCCTTCGACTTTGGCGGTGACCGGCATACCGCTCCGGATCAATTGATGGGTGTTACAACAAAGGAATTAAGCGAACTTGCCGGTATTGAAATAGATATCCTTATCGGTTGCGACGTCCTTTCAGCCTATAAAATCAGAATTCGCTGGGAGGATCACTGTATCGACGTCGGTGACGATACTCCGGACGGTGTGACCGTCGATCGTATGGACTCGATGATGGGGTGCCCGGTTTTCCCTCTTCGAATAGGTAAGCGGGACACAAAAGCCATATTTGACACAGGGGCTCATCTCTCCTATATCTCCCCTGCTCTCATCGCCGGAATCCCGCAGTCAGGAGAAAAAGAGGACTTTCACCCGATTAACGGCCACTTCACCGCCCCGACCTATAACGTCGAAACTGCCCTTGGTG
>CAIPKT010000127.1 GCA_903865705.1 uncultured Chlorobiaceae bacterium | reverse complement strand
GCTTGCTTTCATGCTCAATTCTGAATTTGATCGGCTCTTTCCGCCCGACATTGAAATCATAGCCGAACCCGGACGATTTTTAGTGGCAACTGCCGCCTGGGTCGTGATGGAGATTATTGGTACAGCCTATCGTGACGGCAAGAGATGTTATTACGTCAATGATGGGGTTTATCATACCTTTTCAGGGATCATCTTTGATCATTGCGAGTATCCTTTAAAATCATTCAAAGAGGGCAATGAGAAGATGTGTGCGGTGTATGGCCCCACCTGTGATGCTCTCGACACGATCACCATGGCCAATCTCTTACCCGTAGACCTAGCGATAGGGGATTTGCTCTACAGTGACAATATTGGAGCCTACAGTCATGCGTCATCAACTTATTTTAATGGTTTTCCACCTGCAAAGGTTTTACATATAAATAGATAGTCGGCTAACGTTCTTACGGAATAACAGCCCCTTCGGAACCGGAATCCGAAGGGTACCGTCTGTGTGAGCAAAAAACGGAAAAATCGCAAACAGCATCGATTCTTCTGGTCATTGCTTAACTTGGTACATTTCCCCTTTAAGGGCTTTGCCTTTGCGAACTTGAAAAACGCATGGGGTCAGGAGCTGTTTCATTCTTCACATGATGTTAAGCCGTTTCCAGACCTCTTCTACGATAAATCCGGACGCTTCATCCGGATCATTAAGGAAGAACAGCCTTTCGAAATCATTACGTCTTGAACGTACGCATGCCTTCATTAATGCATCGTTACCATTATTCAACCCGAATTCATTGCGGATGAAGCTCCCAAGACAAAAATGAAATTTGATCAACTCATTAAATCGTGTATTCCTCACTGAGCTTTTTTCTTTCTCACTCATTGTATCGATGATCCGGTCCACGGCATCACCGATCGTCTTTGGCCATAGTGACGTCATGCTTCAAGGTGGTTAGGATTAGTCTCATTCAAAAGAACAATTTGATCCTGTAACGGGTATTATTATTATCTGTTATGACCCAGTCACTTGCATATTCTGCTTCTTCTGGTACCGCGGTATCGAAATAGTCGGCGTTCTTGAGCTTCCGCATTTCAGTGTCCCCGTATGTTTTATCCCTATCTGCATCAAAAAAAAGGAAATCCGGTTCACATAAAGCAAAATCATTTTTTGCTATAGCAAGGAAGAAGCCGTCAGAATCATGAGCTGCGACAAGTTCTCTCAGTGTCATTTTTTTATGCCTTCGCTGTTATAATGAGCTATTCATTTTGCATCGCTCCAGAACATATCCCCGAAGCTCTGCTTCGTGATGGAGTTCTTGCACATAAACCTAATACCCCGTAACGCTGCTGCGGGGTATTAGGTTCATGGACTGAGCGTTCAAATATGCAAGTATTTACGTGGCAATCGTATGCCTGGTCAGCCTGTTCCAGATCGCTTCAAGAATTACATCTGATGCTGAATCAGCATCCTTCTGGAAAAAATGACTTTCAAAAATACCATGCTCTGAAATAGCGCATGCTTTTATCAAGGCATCATTACCTTCAAGTAATCCCAGGTCACTATAGAGGTATCTCCCGAGACTAAAACGGAGTTTCTGCAACTTACCCTCTGGAATAGAGCTGACTTTTATTCTCTCTTTATCGTTCATTATCGCAATGATCCGTTCTGCAGCATCATTGATTGTTTGAGGCCAAGGTGATCTATTATACATAATCTTAAGAATAGGGTTATGACAATTTTTATTGTCGTATATCAATGGTTTGTATGATCTCTCAGTATTTTATTGAAACAATATATGAATACGGCAAGTGAATATATTTTGCGGTTATCTTTGTTTTCAAATAATTCACAGAACGTCTCAACGGTTTACATTGAGATATATACAGCAAATAAAAGTTGCTGTATATCCGCTCATTATTTGGCGCTTGAAGATAGTTTCTGGTTTGATGAAGAGATGTAGCAGGCAAAAGTGTCTGGAACTTCCGTTTTATTGTTCGGGTTTCTCCGACAGGGGGGTTGTTGTGTATTTGGCTAACCACATAAGGCTTTTTTTACTCGAAGCGGAGGGCTTCTACCGGTTTAAGTGAGGAGGCTTTTTTTGCAGGCCAAAGGCCAAAAAAGATTCCGGTCAGTGCAGAAAAGGTTGTTGCAAGCAGAATAGATATGAGCGAGGTTTTTACTGCCCAGCCGGCAAATGTGGCGAGAATCAGCGACATACCGATACCGGCAAGAACCCCGATGATGCCTCCACTGACAGTCATACCGACCGATTCGACAAGAAACTGCAACATGATGTCGCTTTTTCTTGCTCCGATAGCCTTGCGCAAGCCAATCTCCCTTGTTCGTTCGGTTACGGAAACAAGCATAATATTCATGATGCCGATCCCTCCAACAAGCAGCGAGATAGCGGCAATGGAACCAAGCAGAAGGCTCATGGTCTCTGTCGTGCTCTTCAGCATCTTCTGGATTTCGGTCATATCCCTGATATTGAAGGTATCGTCATCCTCTTTGAGGCGGTGGCGTTTACGAATCAACTCACTGATTGTGGTTTTTGCTTGATCAATCTGCGCGGGCGAGGCGACCTCAACAAAGATCCCGCTGAGATAATCCTTGCCAAGCACGCGGTACATGGCTGTAGTTACCGGAATAATCACCACGTCATCTTCGTCATGCCGCCCGGAAAACCCTTTTGCCGGGGATATACCGATAACCTTGAAATTAATTCGGTTAATCTTTATGGTCTTGCCAAGCGGATTAGTGCCACCAAAAAGCTCTTTGACAACCGTCACGCCAATAATGGCCGACTTATCCCGCATTTGCATCTCTTCAGGGGTAAACCACCTGCCCACCGTAGGGATCGACGCACGCATGGAGCCGTATTCGAACCCCACCCCCGTCAACTGCGAGCTCCAGTTTTTGTTGCCGTAAACAATTCGTCCAGCTCCGTTGACTACTCCGGTGGCATTTTTTACCAGCGTACGGAGCGAAGCAATTTCTTCTACATCCTTGAAAGTAAAGCGCGCAACAGCACCGGCTCCCTGAGATGCACCCCTTATTTTGGCTGATCCCCCCCTGATCGAGAGCATATTCGAACCCATTGATTTCAGATCCTCCTGCATGGCCGCCTGCGCACCTGCTCCGAGCGCCATCATGGCAATCACCGAAGCAACCCCGACAAAAATGCCGAGTACCGAGAGAAAGGATCGCATCTTGTTGGCTAAAATGGACTGAAAAGCCTGTGCCATAAATCCGGTAAACCGTCCGTCCTGCCATAACGAACTTGTTCGGGAATCGTGCATCTCAAATCTGCTCTCTCGAGTAACATCCACCGGGTGAGACATTTCTGCACTGCGTTCATCTGAAACAATGAGACCATCTTTCATGATAACGACTCGACCGGCATAGGCTGCAATTTCATGTTCATGCGTAACCATGATGATGGTTTTTCCCCCATCATGAAGCCCTTTGAGAATCTTCATGATCTCGGCAGAATTTTTTGAATCGAGGTTGCCTGTCGGCTCATCGGCAAAAATGATCAGCGGATCGCGGATCAGCGCCCGCGCTATAGCCACCCGTTGCTGTTCGCCGCCAGAGAGTTGGTTTGGTGTATGGCCGATCCGTTGTTCAAGTCCAACCAGCTTCAGCCGCTCTGTCGCTTCCTGACGAAAATCTCCTTTAAGTCCGCTGTAGATGTGCGGCAGACGCACATTATCAACAATGGTCATGCGCTTGAGCAAATGAAACTGCTGAAAAACAAATCCGGCAACATTATTGCGCAATCCGGCCTGCTCATCTTCAGTCATAGAGCTGACATTATTGCCCATAATCTTGAACTCTCCCTTGTCGGGATTGTCGAGCAGTCCCAGAATATGAAGGAGAGAAGATTTGCCTGATCCCGAGGCTCCCATGAAGGCAACAAACTCACCCCGCTCTATGGTCAGGGAGACACCTCGAAGCGCATGAACGGTGCTTTCACCGATCTGGTATGTTCGGTGAACATCGACAAGCTGAAGCAAGGGTTTCATCATCGTGCTTTGCCGATCAACCGAAGCTTTGCACAAGGAAAAATAATTGATGCCATTGAAAAATTGTCCTGCATATACTTCATCGATATGAATAGCGGAATAAATATAACAATTCAATACTCACTCATATTTCCCTAAAAAACGGTGACACATATAGGTACGGAGTGGTATGAAGAGTTGTACCCGATAAAGAACAATATTATAGAATACAATCCTATTCGTGAATAAAAATTTAACGTTTTTGTAACAAACAGATAAATGAGTAGTCGCTATAGAAAATGTTTTTATTAAAAAAATTTACATTTTCTTAATGAAAAAGAGATTAATTTATTGCTGAAAAATAATTATTGAAAGTATTTGGCAATTGAACAGGTAAAATAATAGGTAGCTATAATTTAAAAAATTAAAGGGTGGGAGTGCAGCAGTCAATGAGATATAGTATTAAACAACTGCAAAGAGCAAAACCCGGGTTTATTTATTTTAATAAATCTACATACAAGGGGTAATAATATGAAAGTGAAATATTCCGCCAAAAAGTTGTTTGCTATTGCATCTCTAACGTTGCTCTCTGCTATGCCGCAAGCCTATGCGGTTACTGATCCCGTCGTTTTGACGTTCTCTACTGTGGGCGATTCGCGTGAAGACCCATCAGCGACAACGTTGACTGCCCAGGATAAAATCTGGTTGCAAAATTCCAAAGCGTGGTCGCGTATTATTCGGACAATCCAGACTCAAAAGCCAGGGTTGCTCTTTTTTAATGGTGACATGATCATGGGTTATGGCAATGCTGATCCAGCGCTTGTGACTGCGGCAACCGTTGTGACTTCCGACTTTTATAGATATGGTCAGCAGTATGCCTTTTGGCGAGGCATGGTGACCAGTTTACAGGAAACAGGCACGTATGTTGTGCCGGTTCCCGGCAACCATGAAACACAATCAAAGCCCGCCGGGAAAAAGTCACAGATAGCTAACGAAAATGCCTGGCGTGCCAATATGGGTGATTTGATTATTGATAAAAGCCGTTTCCCCTTCCCGACTGCCAATCTGAATTTTTCCGGCGATTCCAGTGATCCAAAAATTGTTGATCCAACCGTAGTTGATGGTTTGACAACCTCGCAACAACAGCTTACCTATAGTTTTGATGTAGCTGATTCCCATTTTGTTGTCATCAATACCGATCCGGTCGGCAGGGATGGATCTGCACCAACTGCATGGATTGGCAATGACCTGGCCAGCGCCTCTTCGCGTGGTCAAAAACATTACTTTGTTTTTGGTCATAAACCAGCGGCTCCCTATGTCTACAAAAACGGGGTGACTCCGAACGGTATGGATGCAACTTCAGCAACTCAATTCTGGGGTTTGATTGAACGCTATAATGCAACGTACTTCTGTGGTCATGAGCATATTTTCAACCTTTCGAAACCATCATTTACCAGCGGCCCTGTTACGGTCGGCGGTCATGCATATCAGGTGATTGTTGGTTCTGGCGGTTCTCCTTTTGATGCTTCTGCGGCCGATATTAAAGCCGGTTTGACGTTTAACCCCAAAACGGACAGAACCTACGCATGGGCAACAGTTCATGTCCATAAAAGCGGGTTGGTTGATGTTAACGTCTATGGATTCAGTGACAGCTTTGGGCCGACGTCCATAATCAAGTCAATCACCTTAAAGCAATAAGCTGCCAGAAAAGGCGAGCAATGATGAGGCTGAATTATTGCCGGTTGTGCCTTGTTTTTTCTTGATGTTTGATGCCAGGGGATTCTGCCGACCGGGGTGATGATAACAAAAGCGCCTCAGTCAGGGAAGAGGGAAGGATCGAGGTGCTATAGATACAGGATGTGTGTTCAAGAGGATATGCGATCAGGTTGTGTGTTATTTCTGTGCTGCGAGAAGGCAAACTAAAATCAGTGTCAATGTCTGGATTGCATACTTGGCTGCTCAGGTTTGGCTACAGTGAGATGCCATGAGCCCTCATACTAAAAAGCATCCTCATCTTGATCGTCTGCTCAAGAAAGCGAAGTCGGTTACTCTTGATCATTCGTCGAAGGTGCTTGTCCTCAGTGACCTGCACATGGGCAATGGTGGCCGGCTCGATGAGTTTCGGCAAAATTCCGAACTGGTTAAAGCCATGCTCGAGAGATATTATCTACCAGAACAATACAGCCTTGTGCTTAATGGCGACATTGAAGAGTTGTTCAAGTTCCCACTTGAAAGCATTACTCACCAGTGGAGTGCCTTTTACGATCTTTTTCTCAAGTTCCGGCAGAATGGCTTTTTCTGGAAGACCTGGGGGAACCATGATGCAGCGCTGCTTGACTCAAAGGAATACCAGCTTGCTCCATCGCTTGTTGAATCAGTCAAATTTCATTACGGAGATGACACGCTTCTGCTGTTTCACGGCCACCAGGCAGCGCTGGTTTTGTGGCAAACCTGTTCCATACTCAGTCGCTCGATTATATTTTTTCTCCGATATTTAGCCAAGCCACTCGGAATAAGGAACTGTTCTGTTGCCTATAACAGTCGCCAACGGTTCGCTATCGAACAATCGATTTATGAGTTTTCAAACCAGTCAAAGATTGTTTCCATTATTGGCCATACCCACCGTCCTTTGTTTGAATCACTTTCTAAAGCTGATTTTCTGAATTACAGGATTGAGGAGCTCTGCAGGGCATATTCGACCGCTGACGGTGAAAAACGTTCCGTAATCAAGCTGACAATTGTCGAATTGAAAGCTGAGCTTGATGCCTGTTACAAAAAAGGAAAAGTCATAGGGCTCCGAAGCGGCATTTACAATAACATTACTATTCCAAGTGTTTTCAACTCCGGATGTACTATTGGAAAACGTGGCATCACCGCCCTTGAAATCGAGGGGAGTATAATCCGGCTGGTTTACTGGTATAACGGCAAGCAAAACCGCAAGTTTATCAGTGAAAGGGACAATCGGCCAATGGAGCTTGGCTCCACCGGCTTTTCAAGGATTGTGCTGAACGAAGACTCTCTCGATTATGTTTTTTCCCGCCTTCATCTTCTGGCCTGATTGCGGTTATTTTTTAAGTGCAGACAGTTCAGACAATATCGTGTTTGAGGGAAAAAAAGTTTGCATAGATGTAACCAGGTACCTCTTGTCAACAAAATGGGAAATCAGTAGACTCTGTTCTTGACATAAAAGACCGCATTTTTATTTCAGAATCATAAACATCTAACAGATATGTCAAACGAAGCCATTCAAAGAGTAGAGGGGAATTTTGCCTCGAATCTTATAGAAAAAATCAGGCTTGCTGCTTTTCTCAGATATTTAGCCAAAGGCAAAAATCATGGTTCAGATATGCAGGACTGGCATTATGCTGAGGCGTTCTCAAAGACGGAATATCTGAATGACAGGATAGAGGAGCTTTGCAGAGCTTATTCATTCGGCGATGGGCAAACTTGCTGAGTTTAAAATCTAACTGGATACCAGCTTTCAAAAGGGAAAATCATTGGTTCAAGGTTCTCTTGGTCATTGTAATGGTCATTGAATGAGTTTCATGAAACATAATTGTAAACTTTTTTTTAAGCCGCTTCCATTCTTGTCTAGAGGCAGAGCCATTCTGCTGCGGTTTTTTATGCTGCCAAATTTTCTGTTAACCAGAGCCTATGGTCTGGAGAATCTTTCCGGAGCTGAGAAAACAAGAATCTACGCGTTCAACCACAATAATTCTCTTGAAGCCTTGATGGTCCCGGTGTTGCTGATGTATCATCTCGGTGGCAGCAGCATCAGTTTTGTCATTGACTGGATGTACGGCAAAGTGCCCGTTCTTGGCTCTTTGATGAATATGATTGATCCTGTTTATGTCTATCACAAACGTTCCACTGTTTCCTGGATAGAGGCAATCAGGCCTCATGCTCCTTCTGGTGATACCATTCAGCGGTGCGCGGAGAAGCTCCGGGCAGGCCGCAGTATCGGGATATTTCCCGAGGGAAAGCGCAACAGGAATCCGGAAACTTTGGTCAGGGGAAAATCGGGCGTAGGCCATATCGCCTTGCAGAGCGGAGCGCCTGTTGTCCCTGTAGGAATTGATTTCAACTCCAGAATAACTAAGGGAAAAATTCCGGTAATTGGCAGAACCATCGTCAGGATTGGTCAGCCAATTATTTTCCCTGAACAGTCCCAGGCTTACCGTGCTCTCATGCTATCTGCCTCCAATTGCAACCGGCAGCATTCTGAATTGAATCAGATGGCTTCTGAGGTTACCCATGAAATTATGCTTTGTCTTGCCGAACTTTCCGGCAAACGATACCGAGAGCCCTCTCCGCGTAACAGATACAGCTTTTCATAAGATAACCATAAATAACAGGAGCCTCCATGTCCAGTGTAACCGTTTTCAGGGTTGAAAGTGCCGGTGATCGTGCTTGCGCTCTCGAAGTCATCAGGCAGGTTTTTTGTGAAGAAAAAAACTGGATCAGCACGGCTCAGAACCAGATTCCTGATAAGCTTACAGGAAATACTGGTTTTTCATGGTTTTTGGCAACAGTCGACGGGCGGCCAGCCGGTGTACTTCGTCTGCTTTATGACCCCTCTTTTGAACTGCCCGAAGAGTATGATGTCAAGTTCATGCCGGGCATTACCGTCGAAAAACTAAAAAGTGCCGGGCGGTATGTGGAAATCGGCAGGTTCATGATACTTGAAGAGTTTCGCAAAATACCGAGGGTCGCTCTCCGGCTCATGCGGGCGGCAACTGAAGAAGTTATCGAACGTGATTATACGCATTTTATTACCGACGTGTTTGAAGGTGAGGCGCATTCACCCCTAAACTTTCATACCAGGGTGCTTGGCTTTGAAGTGGTTGGAAAGCATTTGTTTGGTGAGTTGAACTGCAGTTCGTCCCGCATCATTCTGACGCTTGATATTCTTAAGCTTTACGGTCGGATCAAAGACAGTCGAAGCAGGTTTTATGGTGAACTGACCGATGGCCTCAGGGGGATTTTTGAGCGCAAGGCAGCTTTGGCATAGATTACAAGAGGGTATAAAAGAGCGCTCCCCATATATCTGGCCTCAAAATTGAGCTCATCTATACCGAATTATAATAAATGGAGTGTTCTCGTTTCTTTTAAGTTGCCCCTTGAAACCATTGCTCTCCAATGGAGTACCGTTTAAGATATTTTTCTCAAATTCGAGCAGAATACTTTCTGGAGAAAAATATCGCTTGTTGCAGAGGCATATCATGACATGAGCCATGAAAGGAGAGAAAAGAAAAGGGCTGTCATGACAGTGGCAATAAGGTTCATGAAAAAACCCGGTAGCAGAATCATTTTAAGTGAAACATGTTCAATGCCACCGTAGGCAAGCGTGTTGGCCGCAGTTGCAACTGGCGTCATAAATGCGCTTGAAGCAGCGATGGTTATGGTCAGCAGCATGATAATGGGTGGCAGGGAGGTTTGCAGAGCAAGAACGCTTGCCAATGGCGTAAACATGACTATCAGTGCGGTATTGCTCAACAGTTCAGAAGAAAAAATAATGACGATGATCAGGAAGAGTAACTGGATAAAATGATTTCCAAACGGTTCAATAGTGTTGAGTATGGTTGATTTCGCCAACATCAGCAGATAGCCGTCAACCTCTGGAGTTACCGGATTATCTCCTGCCTTGAACAGGGCAAACAGAATCATTCCTGCGATAAGGAGAAGGAATATTCCAAAATAGGGGAGATCCTTTATGATAACATTGATTGAAAGAATCGAATTGGCATTGGGTCTGTCGATGCTTGTCATTGGCTCGCGAAAGCAATGGACCCAGACCCGGCCAAATATTCGCTCAAGAAATTGGTCTATTGCTCTGTAAACGTTTTTCAGCGGGATTCCAGTGCGGGATTCCAGTTCCCTGCTGAGTCGACTGATAAAGATCAAGGGAAATCCAAGAAGATGAAGGAGAAGAAAAATGGTGTTCATGAAAATTGCTCTCATCCTGAAGATTTTCTTCGGCAGGATTAAAGCGACAAAGAGAAATATGGTTCCGTAGAGCAGAAAGCAAAGGTCTATAGAGTTGAGGCTGAAAAGAATCGGGATCGGTTTTAAAAAAAACTGCACAGCGCTCAATGTGCCGATCAGCAGAAGGTTACTTATGAGGAAAAGCAGCGGTTTATGAGGCAGAATCGTTGAGGCGTCACTGGTTTCGGAAAAGAGTGATGGAATGCTGAATGGTTTGGCTGTGAAGAGAATGATGGCTCGTCCAAAAAAAAGAAGGACAAGCGTTGCTGGCACTCCTGTTCCAAGCCAGGAAAAAAAAGTGATAAGGTGCCGGCCATCAAATTTAAAAAGTTCGGCAAGAGCTATAGCTAAAATGTTTTGCGGACTTCCGGCAAGCGATGCCATGCCGCCACTGTTGGAACCAAAGGTGAGTGCAAGATACAGCAATGATGCAGCGATTCTTTTTTCATCTTTTTGCTGAACAAGCGACAGCAGACGGTTGATGACCGGAATCATGGAGATCACCACAATGGTATGTGAAATAAAGATAGAAAGAGTATAGGAAATCAGAAGAATTGCTGTCAACAGGGCGTTCAGATTTTTGCCGGAGTGACGGAGCAGAAGCTCAATCAGCCGTTGATGCATACCGGCTGAGACAAGCATTTCCGAAAGCAAAAATCCGGTAAGTATAATAACGCTGTTTTGAAGTAGATTCATTGTTAGTTCCTCTTTTCACTTCATCATGGTACACGTCATACTAAAGCTTGCTTCTTCCTTTACAAAGAGTGACAGAATATTTAACAAAATCGTAGCATGACCGTAATGCCCTCTGGCTAATGCGTGCAGCCATGGAGGGAATTATAGAGCGTGATTATACGCAGGTTATTACTGATGTGTTTGATGGTGATTCGCATTCACCCCTGAACTTTTATACTCGCGTGTGTTTTTTTTGAGGTGGTTTGAAAGCATTTGTTTTGTAAGTTGAGCGGCAGCTCGACACGCTTCATTCTGACGATTGATATTCTTGAGCTTTACGGTCGTGTGAAAGGTCTCGGGGTATTATTAATCAATCGATTCAATCGCGAAGCAAAGCTTCGGGGAATTGCCCAATAGCCATTAAAATAAACGGAGAGCTTCATGTTGCGACTTGATGAATTGAGGGCGGAAATAAAAGGTGAGTTTTTTTTGCAGGATGAACTGAAAAATCATGATGTCAAAAAAGTCGAAGCCTTGGCAGATATCATTATAAAGCCTGCCGGAAAAAAAGATCTCATAAAACTGCTTCGAATGCTGGAAAATTCCGGGTATCCCCATGTCGTCATCAATTCCAAAGGGCGGGTGGTCTTTCCCGATAAACGGTTTCACGGCGCTGTTATAGTAACCGATTTCAATAAAGAGTAGAAAATCCGCATCAAGAGTGTTTTGCATAGGCCTTATTTTTTAAGTAGTTCGAGGGCGTAAGGGAATCCTGAATTCATACATAAAACCGTGTAAGTGCAAGTAAAATAAGGATCGGTCTAAAAATTTAGGCACTACAATGCAATAGTTTGACCTAAAAACTATGCTATGAGGAACGGCACTGAACTGAGTTTTTCACCCATAACTTGATAAATCTTCTTGGCGTACAGGGTTGGTTTTGACGGGATTTCATAATGGGTTCCATTCCTTTTATGAATGGGCAAACAATCCATTCGCAGCATACCATGCCTTCTTCTGGATCAGTTCCAGACTTTGTTCATCGACATAATCCAATGTCCGATACACCGCATTCCAATCAAGTTTAACCCCGAAGTCCCGTTCCAGATCAATGACGCTCTTGCGTTTGCTTGTCGGATTGGCAATTCTGGCCATCACCAGGTGTTTGATCGTCTTGGTCGCCTGTACCCGCCGTGCAGGATCACCGACGACACGGTCAAAACCAGGTTCATCAAACATTTTGCCATAAATCTCATGGATGCCGACTACCACACGGCTTTCTTACAAACTATCAGGCATTACAAAGCCTAAAATAAAAACACCCCTTGATTCTATTGACTTTTCAGGCATGTCTGGCTTCTTGATATGTGAACTCAGGAGATGGTAAATTTAACATTACTGCAAACGTACTGTTACAATACTTCAATATATCTGAGTTTTAAAAATTGTATTTATTTCAAAAATAAATGCTCTTATTCTTTTTATAATATCAACCGGAGTGAAAAATGCCCTTAAATGGTTTTAATGAAGAGAATTACCTTCAGGACCTTCTTACTGATCTTCAGTCCTCCGCACCCTCTAAAACCGTTATCTCGGTAATATCAGATCCTCATTATTACGCGCCATCTCTTGGCACAGAAGGAGCCGCTTTTGATGCATACCTTGCCGGCGACCGCAAAATGATTGCGGAAAGCGATGCCATCCTCCAGTCCGCATTAGATATTGTTAAAACTGAAAAACCGAATATCCTGCTTATCTCGGGTGACCTTACCAAGGACGGCGAAAAGGTAAGTCACGAGGCCTTGGCTGTATACCTTGCTGAGCTCGAAAGCACTGGGGTGCAGGTTTATGTGATTCCCGGCAACCACGACATCAACAACCCCGACGCCATGAGCTATGACGGCGCCACTGCTACGCCGGTAGCGTCGGTCAGTGCTGCAGACTTTCAGGCGATCTATGCGGATTTCGGATATGGAGCGGCTATCTCAAGGGACCCGGGTTCACTGAGTTATGTTGCAGAAGCGTCGGACAACCTCTGGATCCTCGGCCTCGACAGTTGCAAGTACGCTCAGAACGGTACCTCCCCTGTAACCTCAGGCAGCCTGAATGCTGCAACAAAGCAATGGGCTCTCGACATCCTTGCCGAAGCCAAAATCAAGGGCATTACGGTCATCGGCATGATGCACCATAACCTGTCTGAACACTTCACGCTGCAAGCCGACTTATTTCCGGATTATGTGATAGCAGATGATACTACCGACGGAAAATCTCTTGCTCAGGAGCTTGCTGCTGCCGGTTTAAGCATGATGTTTACCGGTCACTTCCACTCCAATGACGTCAATAAGGTTCCCGCCAGCGGTCTTTATGAAATTGAAACAGGTTCACTGGTCACCTGGCCCAGTCCGGTCCGCACCGTTACCCTCAACGAAGACCACACCGTAGATATCACGACTACTTCTGTTACTGAGATTGATTATGATCTTGGTGGTGCGACATCGTTTGAAGCTTACGCCACCGACTATCTCATCAGTGGCCTTGACCAGCTTGCTGTCTCCTACCTGAGAGGGACTTTCGGTATCTCTCTGGAAGCTGCGCATCAGGTTGCGCCGCTCTTTTCAGCAGCCATGGCAGCACACTATAAAGGTGATGAAGCCATGAACCAGACAACGCTCCAGACGATACAGGCAATGGCTTCATCAGGCAACCAGATGCAGCTTATGCTTGCTGGCGCGCTCCAGTCTCTCTGGACGGACGGTTTGCCTGCTGACAATAACGTACATATTTCTCTTCCTGATTTCTGGGACGGAGTTACGACTGCTGACCTGAAAGAAATTCTTGCTGACGATTACAATCTTACTCCTCAAGAGCATTTCGAACTCTGCGGACCGCTGGTCAATGGTAGTATCGACGGACTCGGTAATGTCGTTACCCTGTATTTTGGAGCAGCTCTTGATACAGAGCATGTTCCTTCCGTCAGCCAATTTGTTGTCAGTAACGGCGAAACCCGCGCGACGATCAGCAACCTTCAGGTAGTCAATAACGAGGTCATACTGACGCTTGGTGCACCCCTTGACCTTTCGAAGGCTGTGAAGGTCTCTTATAGCGATTTGTCCGCTGTCGACGATATTGTCCCACTGCAGACCATTGATGGCTATGATGCGCTCTCATTCCAGGCAGTTGAAATCACCAACGCGCTATCCCTTACTGGCAACAAAAGTGAATCATTCGCGTTTGCCTCTGCAATTACTCTTGCTGGAGCTGAAATTTCAGCGTTTGATGCTGCGAGCGGGCGACTTTTTGTTACTTCATTTGCCGGTTTGCAGGTTGTCAGTGTTGATGCAGATTTGACGATGACGCTCCTCGGCACTATTTCAATTGGCGTCAATGATTTGAACAGCGTCGCAGTCAAGAACGGCATTGTTGCCGTTGCTGTGGCTGCTACGGACAAGACCCTGCCGGGTAGTGTCTATTTCCTTGATGCAGATGGCGATATAACTTCACCATCAATGACGTTGCGCAGCATCACGGTTGGAGCTAATCCCGACATGCTTACTTTCAGTGCCGATGGTAAGACGGTTTTGGTTGCCAATGAAGGTGAAATGGCTAGCCCGACCAGTAACCCCGAAGGCTCGGTCAGCATCATCGACCTCAGTAATGGTGTCGCTGCCGCAACGGTCAACACGGCCTCATTTACAGCGTTCAACGATAAATTTGCAGAATTAAAGGCAGAAGGTGTTCGCCTGTTCGATGGAATTACCGTTGCCAAAGATCTTGAACCGGAATACATCAGCATCTCGCCCGACGGGAAAACCGCATTCGTAACCCTGCAGGAGAGTAACGCGATCGGTATTCTCGATATCGCAACCGCCAACTTTACCGATATTGTTCCTCTTGGTCTGAAAAGCTGGCTTGGTCTTCCATTAGACGGCAGCGACAAAGACAACTATAAACCGTCGACAACCCTCCCTGTATTCGGTCAGTACATGCCTGATGGAATTGGCTCGTTTACAGGTTCTGACGGCAACGCCTACTACATTATTGCTAACGAAGGAGACGATCGTAGTGATTTCATGTCACCTGATGCCGTGAAACTTAAAGATATAGCCACATACGTCGATCCAGTCAGCGGTCATAACTTTTCATTAGACCCACAGTTGATTGCTAAATATGGTAATCTGCTGAGCACAAGCGCAATAGGCAACTTGAGAATCTCTCTTGCGCCTGGCAACAACGGTGACATTGATGGCGACGGAGTTATCGAACAAATTCAGGCCTATGGCGCACGATCTTTCAGCATTCTTAATGCCGAAGGTACTATCGTTTTCGACAGTGGGTCGCAGATTGAGCAGTTTGCAGCTTCGACCGGCGCCTTTAATTCGGCTAACCCGGCCTCCGGTATTTTTGTTGACACTCGTTCCGACAATAAAGGCCCCGAGCCAGAAGGCATTGCAATTGGTCAGGTCGGGGGAAAAACTCTTGCGTTTGTCGGTTTGGAGCGTGGAGCAGGTACAATCATGGTCTATGACGTAACTGATCCCCAACATGTCAGTTTTGTTCAATCCCTGAGTCATCCGAATGACTCCAAGGCTCTCACAGGTGATGGGTTAGAGTCCGGGGCTGGCCCTGAAGGGCTGACCTTTGTTTCGGCTGATGCATCTCCCAGTGGCAAGAATCTTCTCTTTGTTTCCAACGAGTATTCCAATAATGTCAGCCTGTTTACGATAACAAATCTGAACGATGCGCCTGTAGTGGAAAATCCAATCAGTGACGTATCGACATTGGAAAACAAGGCATTCAGTTTGCTTGTGCCTGTGGGAACGTTCAATGATGTTGATGCCGGCGACAGCTTGACTTACACAGCAACACTTGCCGACGGTAGCCCACTGCCCTCATGGCTGAAATTTGATAGTGAACTTCAGGGTACGCTGAAATATTCAGGAGCGGCAAGGGATGCCTATTTCGCCCTTTCCGGAGCGTGGCCGTCGACAGACTCGGCATCGGCAGGCACTGCCATTGGATCGGGTGTTAAGACCGATGGTGGAAACCTTGCATGGCAGAGTGGAGATCCTGTTGGTGGCCAAGTTAAGACAATTGCCGAGACACTGAGAGCCGATCTTGGTTTTGCAATAGGTGTAGTCAGTACCGTGCCGTTCTCACAT
>CAIPKT010000126.1 GCA_903865705.1 uncultured Chlorobiaceae bacterium | reverse complement strand
GTGCTCCTTGCATTTACGGGCATTGCGGCTCCCATGATTGCCGAATTGCATATGGGGAAGCAGAATGAGGAGATAGGGCGGATCTACAAGATGGTGACGCGCTGGATTGTAACGGTTGTTATTCCGCCTGCCATACTTTTTATGGTGTTTCCTGAACTGGTGCTCTCGATTTTCGGCGCCCGGTTTGCAGCAGGAGGAGCAGTCACGTTGCTTTTGCTGACAGGTGCTTCATTCCTGCAGGCAAGTTTCGGTCTCTCTGCAACGGTACTCGCCATGACCGGCTATGCCAGGCTTAGTCTCTTCAACGCTCTCGGTGCCCTCGGCTTGCAGGTGCTCCTGAATCTGTTCCTGATCCCACGGATGGGCATCAACGGTGCCGCCCTCGCCACACTGCTCCTCTTTTTGATGCTCTCCGCTCTGCGTCTTGTTGAAATTCGTCGTCTTTTGAAAATACATCCCTTTGGGAAAGCGTTATGGAAACCACTTGCAGCAGGCCTCTCTGCTTCGCTTCTCCTCATGGCCGTGCGCCCGTGGCTGCTCACCCTTCCCTCCTTAGCCGGTCTTGCGGTTGCAGCACTGCTCTCGCTGGGCAGCTTTGCGGCATTGATGCTGCTCCTGAAATTGGAAGAGGAGGAGAGAGAGCTTACCTTAAAGTACTTACCTTTTTTTACCAAGGCACTAAAGCGATAATTCTGTGAAGAAAAAGATTCTCCTGTTACTCACTGTTTTTGGCGGTTACACCATACTGGTTCTGCTGCTTTTTTATCCGCTTGTGTTTCAGTCAAAGATTCTCATTGCGCCCGATTCACTGATTCCCCAAGCTTCGACAATAGCGCTTGACCGGCTTCAGGCTGCAACGGGCAACTATCCGCTCTGGCAGCCTTGGCTCTTTTCGGGGATGCCAACTGTCGAGGCATTCAGCTATCTCAGCGGCCTCTATTACCCTAACGTTGTTTTCAATTTCTTCCATATTGACGGCGTGGTGCTGCAACTGCTTCATCTTGTCTTTGCCGGGTTGGGAGTTTTCTTTTTTCTTCGCCAGTATGGTATCGCTATTCTCGCCGCCTCGTTTGGCGGAGCGGTTTTCATGCTTAACCCCTATATGACGGCCATGCTGGTGCATGGTCACGGAAGCCAGCTTATGACGGTGGCCTATATGCCCTGGATGCTTTGGGCTACCATGCGGCTCATTCAGCGTGGTGGGCTTGCCGATGCCGGGGTTCTGGCGCTCATTGCCGGTTTTCAGCTGCAGCGCTCACATGTGCAGATTGCCTGGTATTCGTGGATGCTTGTGGTGTTGCTGGCTGTTGTGCTGTTTTTGTTCAGGCGCAGGGTGCCGGAAATAAGAGCGGGTGTTTCAGGGATGAGCGCGGTTGTGCCGGGCGGTGACGGGGCTGTCGGGCACGCGGGTGTTCATGGGGAAGGGCGTATAGGCGATGCGAGTGGACGCGCAGGTGGTGATGGGGAGAAAGTCGATTTTTGGGGCGTTGATGAGGGCAGCCACAAGTGCGGCCCATACGGGAGGGTTTGGGTGTTTTTGTTGTTTGTTTTGGCGTTGGGTTGCGGGGTTGCCATGTCGGCAGCGATTTATTTGCCGGCTTCTGAATATGCGGCATATTCTGTGAGGGGAATGGCTGCACAGGGAGGCGGCTCAGCGTGGGAGTATGCGACTCTCTGGTCGATGCACCCTCTGGAGTTGCTCACCTTTCTGCTGCCGGAAGCTTTCGGATTTGGCGGAGTGACCTATTGGGGCTTCATGCCCTTTACCGATTTTCCGCACTATGCCGGTATTGTGGTGCTGCTGCTCGCCGTTGCGGGTGGCGTTCTGCGCAAAAAAGAACCGCTGACCTGGTTTTTTGCTGGCGGTTTGCTGCTCGCGCTGCTGCTCTCCTTCGGCAGTTTTTTTAGCCCGGTTTTCGATCTCTTTTACCATTTTGCGCCTCTTTTCAGCAGATTCAGGGTACCCTCTATGGCGCTTATCATGGTTTACCTGCTGCTCTCTTTTCTTGCTGCTGCAGGCCTCCATGAACTTCTTAACCTGCTGCAGCGCGAGCCCCAGCGTCAGCGCCTGCTGAAACCGCTCAGGATCGGAGCGCTGATTCTCGCCGTCACCCTTCTTCTTTTCCTTGCTTTTGAGCAGCCGCTTGAGAGCCTCTTCCGTTCGACGTTTCCAGAGCCACAAGTTGGAAGTTTTGACCTTGCCTTCATGATCAATAAAGTGCGCTGGGAGAGCCTGACAGGTAGTTTCTGGACCCTTTTGCTGGTACTTTCTCTCGCAGCAGGAGTGCTCTGGCTCACCATTAAGGGCAAGCTATCCAACAATATTTCGGCCTTGCTGCTCATTTTCTTTGCGCTTGGCGATCTGCTCTGGCTCGACGTGCAGATTGTGTATCCCTCAGCCGACTCCCTGCGTTCTCCGCTCTATGCCGAAAGCCGCACGGTAAAGCGCGCTTTTCAGCCCGACGATATCACCCGCTACCTTGCCTCTCAGAAAGGGCCCTTCAGAATCTATCCCGCAGGTGAACTCTTTACTGAGAACAAGTTCGCCCTTTTCGGTATCGAGTCTGTCGGCGGTTATCATCCCGCCAAGCTCAAGCTCTATGAAGAGTTTCTCTCAAAAACAGAGAACCTCGCAAGCCTCAATGTCATGCGGATGCTCAATGTCGGCTACATCATCACCTCTCAACCCATCGAGCATCCCGCCCTTGAGCTGGTCAAAAGCGGCGAACTGCAACTGGCCAGCGGCCCGGTCACCGCTTCTGTCTACCGCCTTCAGCAAACAGCCCCAAGAGCATGGTTCGCCAACCGCGTGACCGCCCTGAAAAGCAACGATGAACTCGTTGCCCGGATTCTTGATGATCAGGCCCCTGCAGGTGAGGCTTTCGTCGATGGTTCACTCTGGAAAGGCGCCCGACTCTTTGCACCGGCAACAGTCACCTCTCTCGATGCAAAAGCCGAGTCAATGGTTGTGAAAGTTGCTGCGCCCGGTGAAGCATTTCTGGTTGTCAGCGAGCTTTATTACCCATTGCGGTGGAAGGCGCAGATCGACGGCCGGGAAGCCTCAATGGTGAAGGTGAACGGTTTGCTGCGCGGTGTTGTGGTGCCTGCTGGCAGCCAGGAAGTAAGCTTTCAGTATGACAGAAGCAGTTTTGACACCGGCAAAAGGATATCGCTCGCTGCCTTTGCTTTTGCGCTGCTGATGGTGGCGGGGGGAGCGATTGTAGGGATGCCGTTTTGGGGATTGAGGGTTCCGCAATAAAATGTACCACCATTTCCATGCTTGATTTGCTGTTGGAAATTGTTCGAAATCTGAGTGTCACTGCACAAGAGTGTTATCGGATATGATTTATAGGGATGTACTATGGGTGAAAGTCTTATTCCATACGTTTTAATCTGCTTCGCCAGTATGTTGGGCGCCTTTTTTGATGGGCGACAGCGACTATCAAAATTAAATCGGATTCAATGGAATAGAACAAGCTATAAGGAAAATGAAAGAGTACTTTCGGTAGCGGGAAGCCTCCCGAAACTCTTCATCTGCTTCCGGCAAGAATTCGAAGTTCATGACAACTCGCTTATCGCTCTTTTGAATACTTCGTTACCAGAAATACCGTGAACCTTCCCTGCACGAAAATCATTAAGTCGTCTTTCAGCTTCATCCAGCCAAAGTTGTTCGACTTCCGACACTGTTGGCTCGTCCAGACTCAAGAGCAGCTTTCCAACAAGCCTGCCTCTGGAGAGCATATCCAGATTGAGAGCTTCTGATTCAATTTTATTTATTGTCATTGGCTTGGTATTATCTCCCTTTTCCAAACCGGGCTCATTTTTGTAGAGCTCCTTTCATGTGCCTTTTTGCGGCGAATAATTTGGTTATGACCTGCCCAACATTGGAATTGTCATAAGCATTACCCCGCTTTTTTCAAATATAAGTTATTGGGCGTAATTCTGGCTTGAAAAATGCCTCCGCTTTTTTCCTGACTGGCGTAAGAGGGGGGGATTGAGTATTTCGCTATACAATGTATCAGCATTTTCAGGAATGATTTGCTGTTGGAAGTCACTAAAACTTGAGTGCCAACCAGCGCAGGCAGCATTCGCGAGTTTGCGGTGTTGTCAGTTGCCGCAACAAAACAAATGCTCCGCCTCCGAGCACTCCTGCCCGCTAAACCCAAGACGTCTCGCACAAACTTTCCACTCGTTCACCACCGAGAACACTTCATTGACGATGTTTACAGCACGTGCGTTCTCCATCCGGTAATATCCTGCAGTGGCAATCGCGATCTTAAAATCCGGTTGGCGGTTATAGAGGTCAAGTGACAGGACGTGCTCTGACTTTCTGAAGGAGGGATTCATGTCGAAAGCGGGTGCCAGTCGCCATCCTGAGGGGGTGCGGATGAAGCCATGATTGCGCAGATGGTCATCGCGGTTGGCTGTGGCGATGTTGAACACCACTCTGGTGAACAGCTCTTCGAGTTCACGGGCTATGTGGTCGGCTTCGCCGTAGGTGGAGAGAAATTCTGCAAGTTCCAGGTAACTGGCATCATCGGTGTCGGTATGGTGAAGCATGGTCATGGCTGAGGCAAAAAATCGGCGATGGCTGTCGGATCTGTCAAATCGTTTTACCATAAAGGTATGGTATCCTTTGCCAATCTGCATGAGGCGAGCCTCGGGAACCGTGATATGGCATTGGTGTGCCAGTTCATGCAGCAGCTTTTCCCAGAGGGCGACATCGTAGTCATCATCGGCTGAAGGGAATTTGGCAATCCAGAGAGCACCATCTTCATCGACCAGATTTGCTTTGGGACGAGCACCGCCAAGTGACGAACCGGGGGCGACAAGAACCTTCAGCCACTCTTTGATTTTACCGAGGTCATCCTGCTTTTTTCTTGTCAACTCAAAGGCCACCTCCTGCAACTCAGCAATTCTTGCTACCGGTGGAGCGGATAATGCTTCGTTGGCAAGATAGAGCAACTCGCCGGGGCGGCTGAAGCGCAAGGCGCCCATGCGTGTGCAGTCCTGGACTCCCAACAGGAAATCCCATGGGCCAAGAGATCTTGGTGTGCGCCCCTCCTCTTTTGCCTCGATCGCCTCCCTCCGTTTCATCAGGAGTTGGCCCCAGCGATCGGGACATGAATCCATGAAGACTCCGAAATTGGAGCCCTCCGGAAAGAAATCTCCCGCCGAGAGGTCAAGCTCTGGATCGAGCGGAAATGCGTTGACCTGCTTGAGCCATGCTGGTTTATAAACAAAGCGGACACTACCCCGAGCTCCACGGGAGAGTGTGCCGATCTGCTGCAGAGACCCGAAAGCCGGGTCGTCAAGCCATACCCATACCTTTTCCTCTTCATGCTTCGCCATCACTCGCTCCTGCTGCCGCTTTTTTGCGTGGCGCCCTTCTCCGCTGGGGAAGTGATTCGTCCTGCAGGCGACGGCCAAGAACATCTTCCTTGGCGATGAGCGACAAATCCGCAAGCAGCCCGAGGACGCGAAGCACCTGAATGTAGAAGCCGACAGCAACCGACGGGTCGCCATTTTCAATTTTGTAGAGCGTCGGACGCGAAAGGTTGGCCCTGGCACAGACGGTCTCCATGGAAAAGCGGCGGCGAAGCCTCGCGTCCCTGAGGCGTTGCCCCAATGCTTCCATCTCTTTCGCCGAGGCGGGGTATAGCGGTGTGGCTCTGCTTGTCATAACGATAACATTTAATCGCATTATAAGCATTATTTGTGAGTTATCATTGCTGTTAATTATGTACCCCGCTAATTCATCCAGGTGCTTTACGGCCAGCGTCAAGTCGGTAAAACCATGCTGGTATTGAAATAGTGCGACTGTTTGGAAATTCGGGGATTCCATGTAGCGGGATTTTCTTGAACTGGAATCTTTGGAGCTGTTTGCGTGAGTGAGCCGTAAGCCGTATATCTCTTGGCTTTATCCGGCAAAAAGCGATGCCGGGGTATCAGGCAGGATCAACCGGCAATAAGGGGCGGTAGCGTTCAGTTCCCGGACAGGACAATATCTTTTCGTGAAGGGTTGCGCGGTTGGTGCAGAAAGGATGGACGTCTCGCTTAAGCTTTGGTTTCATGCTGAAACAAGTTAGCGAAGAGAGCTCAATAGTAATAAAGGTAAGTTTTGAAGAGCTTCGCATGGTCGGTTGCTCTGTTCAGGTGGCAGGCAGGTGATGGGAAGGATTATTTTCTCTCAATACTGCAAATATATTCATTTAGGTTTTGTTTTTTTTTATAATTCGCTTACATTGTCTGTCCTTATGGATTTTTAAGCATTGCATTGCGTTTTTTGTAATGAGCAGGTTTTTTAAAAAGAAAGAGAGTTTCAAGTATGCCGACGATTCAGCAGCTCATCAGGCTCGGAAGAAGTGTAAAAGCCTCCAAAACAGCGTCTCCGGCGCTTGAGAAGTGCCCGCAGAAGCGCGGTGTTTGTACGCGTGTTTACACAACTACTCCAAAAAAGCCTAACTCCGCGTTACGAAAAGTTGCGCGTGTAAGATTATCAAACAAGATAGAAGTTACAGCATATATTCCGGGAGAGGGTCACAATTTGCAGGAGCATTCAATTGTTCTGATTCGTGGCGGCAGGGTAAAGGATCTTCCTGGTGTGCGATATCATATTGTGCGTGGTTCGCTTGATACGTCCGGTGTTGCGGATCGTAAGCAGAGTCGGTCGAAATACGGAACCAAGCAGCCGAAAGCCGGTGTGCCGGCTCCTGTCAAGGGTAAGGGTAAAAGGTAGATAAGTCGAATCATAAATTACAGAGAAGAACATGCCCAAAAAAGTTGGCTATAAAAGAATCGGTGTTGATTTCCGTTACGGGGATGAAAGTGTTGCCCGTTTTATCAATGCTGTGATGCTTGATGGTAAGAAGGCTGTTGCTACAAAGATAGTCTATGATGCGTTTGCTATCATTGCCGAGAAACTGGCTGGAGAGGATCCGCTGGAAGTGTACCGCAAGGCCATGTCGCATATTGCGCCGGTCGTTGAGGTTCGTAGCAAGAGAGTTGGTGGTGCGACGTACCAGATTCCTATGGAGGTCAAGGCGTCCAGAAGAGGTGCACTTGCATTTCGCTGGTTGAAGATTTATGCAGGCAAGCGTGGAGGCCGTTCGATGGCTGAGAAACTTGCTGCTGAGCTGATGGATGCTGCCAATGAGCAGGGTGCATCAGTGAAAAAGCGTGATGAGGTACACCGGATGGCTGATGCAAATAAGGCATTTGCGCATTTCAGGTTCTAAGGATTTGTCAAAGTGTGGATAAAAGGTCTAAAATTTTTTTATGGCAAGGCTGGTTGATTTAGATAAAGTACGGAACATAGGCATCATGGCTCACATTGATGCCGGTAAGACGACGACCACAGAGAGGATTCTCTATTATACCGGACGTCTTCACCGGATGGGTGAGGTGCATGATGGCGGAGCAACGATGGACTGGATGGATCAGGAGAAGGAGCGTGGTATTACAATTACCTCTGCGGCAACAACCTGTTTCTGGGCGCCTAAGTTTGGTAATTATATCGGTATTAACCACCGTATTAATATTATCGATACACCTGGTCATGTTGATTTTACGGTTGAAGTTGAGCGTTCCCTGCGTGTGCTTGATGGTGCTGTAGCGCTGTTTTGTGCTGTTGGCGGTGTGGAGCCTCAGTCCGAGACGGTATGGCGCCAGGCGAACAAGTATGGTGTACCGAGGATTGCCTACATCAACAAGATGGACAGGACTGGCGCAAACTTTTTTGATACAGTCAAGGCTATTAGGGAACGACTCGGTGCAAATCCGGTTCCTCTTCAGATACCGATTGGCGAAGGCGAGATTTTTGCTGGCTTCGTTGATCTTATCAGGATGAAAGGTATCATCTATAATAAAGAGGATGGCAGTACCTTTGATGAAGTCGAGATTCCGAATGACCTGCAGAACGAGGCGAGGACATGGCGAATCAATATGCTTGAGGCCGTTTCCGAGCATGACGACACGCTTCTTGAAAAATATCTGAACGGTGAGGATATCACTGAATCAGAAGTAAGAAATGTTCTTCGACAGGCAACACTGAAAGTAACCATTATTCCGGTTCTTTGCGGTTCCTCCTTCAAGAACAAGGGTGTCCAGTTTATGCTTGATGCTGTTGTTGAGTACCTTGCGTCTCCTGTTGATGTCGGTGCTGTTGAAGGTCATCATCCGCGTACTGAAGAACCTGTAACTCGCCAGCCGAAAGATGAAGAGCCTTTTGCAGCTCTTGCTTTCAAGATCGCAACTGATCCGTTTGTAGGAAAGCTTACCTTTTTCAGGGTTTACTCCGGCGTGCTTAAAGCAGGCAGTTATGTGCTCAATACCATGACTGGCAAGAAGGAACGTATCGGTCGTGTGCTGCAGATGCACTCAAATAAGAGAGAAGATATAGATTGTGTTTATTGCGGTGATATCGCAGCGGCTGTCGGTTTGAAAGATGTCAGAACCGGCGATACGATTTGCGACGAGAACAATCCGGTGGTGCTTGAGAAAATGGTTTTCCCTGAACCGGTAATCCAGATTGCTATCGAGCCAAAAACAAAGAGTGATTCTGACAGGCTTGGCATGTCGCTTGCCAAACTTGCCGAAGAGGATCCTACTTTCAAGGTGAAAACTGACGATGAGACGGGTCAGACACTTATTGCTGGTATGGGCGAACTTCATCTCGAGATTCTGGTCGACCGCCTCAAACGTGAGTTCAAGGTTGAGGCTAATGTGGGTAAGCCACAGGTCGCTTACCGTGAAACGATCAGAAAGTCTGTTGAGTTTGAGGGTAAATTTGTACGTCAGTCTGGTGGTAAAGGTCAGTTCGGTTTGGTCGTTCTCCGCGTTGAGCCGCTTGAGGAAGGAAAAGGATACGAATTTGTCGATGCCGTTAAGGGTGGAGTTATCCCGAGAGAGTATATACCTGCAGTTAATGTTGGTGTCCAGCAGGCTATGAAAAGTGGTGTTGTTGCTGGTTATCCGATGCAGGATATCAAGGTTACTCTTCTGGATGGCAAGTATCACGAGGTTGACTCTTCGGAAATGGCATTCAAGATTGCTGGATCAATTGGTTTCAAGGGTGGAGCCAAGAAAGCTGATCCGGTGTTGCTCGAACCGATCATGAAGGTTGAGGTTGTTACACCCGACGAATATCTTGGTGATGTCATGGGTGATTTGTCGAGTCGTCGCGGTCATATTGAAGGTATGGGTCAGAGGGCAGGGGCTCAGTTTGTCAACGCCAAGGTACCGCTTTCGGCAATGTTCGGTTACTCAACTGACCTTCGTTCGATGAGTCAGGGAAGGGCGAATTATTCCATGGAGTTTGACTGTTATCGCGAAGTTCCACGCAGTATTGCGGAGGCTTTGCAGGAGAAGAAGGCAAGCAAGGATTCGGACTAGGCCGGGCGAGAGCAGTATCAGTTTTAATTACTACAAACCATTAACAGATAACCGACACGGAGATAATTTATGGCAAAAGAGTCCTACAAAAGGGATAAACCCCATGTCAATATAGGAACCATTGGTCACGTTGATCATGGCAAGACAACACTGACTGCTGCAATTACTTCAGTTCTTGCAAAGCAGGGTCTTGCAATACAGCGCGATTTCGGCAGTATTGATAAGGCTCCGGAAGAGAGAGAACGCGGTATCACCATTTCAACAGCGCACGTTGAGTACCAGACAAAAAAGCGCCACTATGCGCATATTGACTGTCCTGGCCACGCTGATTACATCAAAAACATGATTACCGGTGCTGCCCAGATGGATGGCGCGATTCTTGTTGTCGCAGGTACCGACGGCCCAATGCCTCAGACTCGCGAGCACATTCTGCTTGCCCGTCAGGTAAACGTTCCTTCACTTGTTGTTTTTCTGAACAAGGTAGACATTGCTGATCCTGAACTTATCGAGCTTGTTGAGCTTGAGCTGAGAGAGCTTTTGACCCAGTATAACTTCCCGGGCGACGATATTCCGATCATCAAGGGTTCTGCACTGAAGGCTCTTGAGGGTGATCCTGAAGGTGAAGCGGCAATTATGGAGCTTATGGATGCGGTTGATTCATACATTCCTGAGCCTCTTCGCGACATTGATAAACCATTCCTGATGCCGGTCGAAGATGTCTTCTCAATTTCTGGTCGTGGTACTGTTGGTACCGGCAGAATCGAGAGAGGCCGTGTCAAAATTAACGAAGAGGTCGAAATCGTCGGTCTGAGACCAACGCGTAAATCGGTTGTTACCGGTATCGAAATGTTCCAGAAGCTTCTTGATGAAGGTCAGGCAGGTGACAACGCCGGTCTACTTCTAAGGGGTGTTGACAAGACTGAACTTGAGCGTGGTATGGTTATTGCCAAACCAGGTACCATCAAGCCGCACACAAAGTTCAAGGCTGAAGTCTATATTCTTAAAAAGGAAGAGGGTGGCCGTCATACTCCGTTCTTTAACGGTTACCGTCCCCAGTTCTATTTCCGTACTACAGATGTTACCGGTTCTGTAACACTGCCTGAAGGTGTAGAGATGGTTATGCCTGGCGACAACCTTGGAGTTGAAGTTGAGTTACTTGCTCCGATCGCTATGGATGAGGGTCTGCGTTTCGCTATCCGCGAAGGTGGTCGTACTGTTGGAGCGGGTTCCGTTACCACGATTATTGAATAAGAAATTGTATGGCGTCCCGGGACGGGGCCGAAAATCCCGTCCCTTTTTTATTGATAACACGAAACAGGGTTGACAAGTGGCTGTACAGCAAAAGATAAGAATCAAGCTCAAGTCTTACGACCATAGCCTGGTTGATAAGTGGGCTCTAAGGATTATTGATGTGGTCAAGCAGACGGACGCTATTATCTTTGGTCCAATACCGCTGCCCACAAAATCGCATGTCTATACCGTAAACAGGTCTCCGCATGTCGACAAAAAATCCCGTGAGCAGTTTTCTTTCTCCTCTCACAAGAGGTTGATTGAAATTATAAACCCGACATCCAGAACCATTGATATGCTGATGAAGCTCGAACTTCCAAGCGGCGTTGATGTTGAAATTAAGTCTTAAAGAATTAGAAAAGATAATCAGATATGGGTGCGATTCTTGGAAAAAAAATCGGCATGACCCGTTTATTCAATGAGAAACGCGAAGCAGTATCCTGCACGATTATCCAGGCAGGTCCATGCTTTGTAACACAGGTTAAGCGTGTTGATACTGACGGTTACGATGCTTATCAGATTGGTATCGGTGAAAGAAAGGAAAAGAATGTCAGCAAGCCACTGCAGGGACATTACAAAAAGGCTGGAGTAACTCCGGGTTTCAAGTTGGCTGAATTTGACTTTACAGAGATTAATCAGGAACTTGAGCTGGGCAGTGCTGTCAGTGTTGAATCGTTTAAAGAGGGCGAGAAGATTGATGTTCTCGGTGTTTCGAAAGGAAAAGGTTTTGCTGGTGTTATGAAGCGCCACAACTTCTCAGGTGCTCAGAGGACACATGGTCAGTCCGACAGGCAGAGAGCGCCAGGTTCTATCGGTGCATCATCAGATCCGTCCAGGGTTTTCAAGGGTACCAGAATGGCCGGACGCATGGGATCAGATAATATTACCGTCAGGAATCTTGTAATATTCAAGATTATGCCTGAATCTAATCTTATTGTGATAAAGGGATCTGTGCCTGGACCTAAGAATTCCTATGTCAAGATTGTTTCTACAAAAAAGTAAATGCTGAATGCACGAAGCTATGGAACTTAAAGTCTTAAATACCGGCGGAACTGAAACCGGGGAAGTGGTAACGCTCCGTGATGATATATTCGGCGCAGAAATATCTGAACATGCGATGTACCTCGACGTCAAGTCGATTCTCGCAAACAGACGGCAGGGAACTCACAAGACAAAAACACGTGGCGAGGTAAGAGGTGGCGGCAGAAAGCCCCTTCGCCAGAAAGGTACCGGCAATGCACGCCAGGGTTCAAGCCGTTCACCACTCAATAGTGGTGGTGGTACAATATTCGGGCCTGTGCCCCATTCTTATGATCAGAAGGTCAACAAGAAGGTAAAGCTTCTTGCAAGACGCTCTGCACTGAGTTCAAAGGCAAAGGCTGGTCAGATTGTTGTTATAGAGGATTTCATCTTTGAAAACATAAAGACAAAACCTTTTGCCCAGATACTGAAAAATCTTGGTCTTTCTCAGAAAAAAACTCTTATGTTGACGCCTGAGTATGATTTGATCATTGCAAGATCCGGAAAGAATATCGCGGTATTGAATGTCATGACGGCCGATAAGGCATCAACTTATGATATTCTTCAGAGCCACACGGTACTCGTTCAGAAGACGGCGCTGAAAAAAATAGAAGATACTTTAGGGTAATTGGAGTTTTCCCCAAAAAAGGAGTTAAAGAGATGATAAACCCGTTGTTGCGCCCATTGTTGACAGAAAAAAGTACCGGGCTGACAGAGAAGAAAGGACAGTATGTTTTTGTCGTTAAGCCCGATGCAGACAAGACTGATATAAAGAAAGCGGTAGAGAGTAAATTTGGTGTTGAGGTAAAGTCGATCCGTACGATCAATTGCCTTGGCAAATCCCGTGCCCAGAATACTCGTAAGGGAAGGGTTACAGGGAAAAAAAGTGACTGGAAAAAAGCGATTATCACTCTTCAAAAGGGTCAGTCAATAGACTATTACTCAGGTTCAGCCCAGAAGAGCGAAGGATAGTACTCATAAAAAGGATAGATCATACATTCAAATGGCTATAAGGAAGTTATTGCCGGTTACGCCAGGGTCAAGGTTCATGTCATACCCTGCATTCGATGAAATCACAAAAAGCACGCCAGAAAAAAGCCTGCTTGTACCTCTCAAGAAGTCAGGGGGCCGCAATGCTGCGGGACGCAAGACTTCAAGGCATAGGGGCGGCGGACACAAAAGGCATTACAGGATTATCGATTTCAAGCGCAACAAGGATGGTATTCCTGCTACGGTTGCTGCTATTGAGTATGATCCGAACCGTTCATCAAGAATTGCATTATTGCATTACAATGACGGAGAAAAACGTTATATTCTCGCCCCGAAAGGTTTAAATGTAGGCGACAAGGTGGAGAGCGGAGATAAGGTCGAGATCAAGACCGGCAACACCATGCCTCTGAAAAATATTCCTCTTGGTACCGATATTCATAATATTGAGATGAAAGCGGGAAAAGGCGGACAGATTGTAAGATCAGCGGGTGGATTTGCTGTTCTTGCAGCTCGTGAAGGAGATTATGTTACCTTGAAACTTCCTTCCGGCGAAATTCGCAAACTTAGGGTCGAGTGTCGTGCAACAATTGGTGTAGTAGGCAATACTGATCATGAAAATGTTGTTCTCGGAAAAGCTGGCAGAAGCCGTTGGCTTGGTATTCGTCCTCAGACAAGAGGTATGGCGATGAACCCGGTCGATCACCCGATGGGTGGTGGAGAAGGTAAATCGAAGTCGGGCGGTGGAAGAAAGCATCCTATGTCGCCATGGGGTCAGTTGGCGAAGGGACTGAAGACGAGGAACAAGAAAAAGGCTTCACAGAAATTGATTGTACGAGGCAGAAACGCCAAATAACTATAGCGGTTAACAACAACAAGCAGAGAAATTATGCCAAGATCACTTAAAAAGGGACCGTTCATTGATATAAAACTGGAAAAGCGGATCCTTGATATGAATGAGAAGGGAGAAAAAAAGGTTATCAAGACCTGGTCCAGAAGTTCAATGATTTCGCCTGATTTTGTCGGTCACACGGTAGCCGTACATAATGGCAAAAGCCATGTACCGGTTTATGTTGGTGATAATATGGTAGGTCATAAGCTTGGAGAGTTTGCCCCGACAAGATCATTTCGCGGCCATGCTGGTGGTGGAAAGGCTGAAAAAGGCGGATCAGCACCAAGAAAAAAATAAATTGAATAACGCGAAAGGGTAAAGATTACAATGGAAGCTAAAGCAATTTTACGGGATACGCCAACATCGCCAAGAAAAATGCGTCTTGTCGCAGGGCTCGTTCGTGGAAAACAGGTTGATCTGGCTAAGGCCATTCTGCTGAATTCGACCAAGGCCGCCTCTCGAAATGTTATGATGACGCTCAAGTCAGCCGTCGCAAATTACGCCCAGCGTAATCCTGATGAACGGGTCAGTGACCATGAGCTGTTTGTCAAGACTATTTTTGTTGATCAGGGCACTACACTGAAACGGACACTTCCGGCTCCGATGGGTCGGGCGTTCAGGATTCGTAAAAGATCGAATCATCTTACGATAGTCATTGATAAGGTTAAAAATCCAGTAACTAAATAAAACAAGGAGACAGCATTGGGTCAGAAAGTTAATCCTACTGGATTTAGGCTGGGAATTATCAGGGACTGGGCTTCACGCTGGTACGATGACAGTCCTTGCATTTCAGAGAAAATTAAGCAGGATCACGTTATCCGCACGTATGTTCTTGCAAGGCTGAAAAAAGAACGGGCCGGAATTGCGCGCATTATTATAGAAAGAACGACGAAGCATGTAAAGATCAACATCTATGCTGCTCGTCCGGGTGCCGTGGTCGGAAGAAAAGGTGAGGAAATTAACAATCTTTCCCAGGAATTGAGTCGAATCACTGGTAAAGAGGTTAAGATTGATGTTGTTGAAGTCGTCAAGCCGGAAATTGAAGCACAGTTGATCGGTGATAACATTGCCTATCAGCTTGAAAACAGGGTCTCGTTCAGAAGAGCCATGAAGCAGGCTATACAGCAGGCTATGCGCTCAGGAGCTGAAGGGGTCAGGATCAAATGCGGCGGCCGTCTTGGAGGTGCAGAAATAGCCCGTTCGGAACAGTACAAGGAAGGCAAGATCCCCCTTCACACTATCCGTGCCAATGTTGATTATGCGAGTGTCACTGCTCATACCATAGCCGGTACCATCGGTATTAAGGTCTGGGTTTACAAAGGTGAGGTGCTTGTACAGCGTATTGACGCTATTGAGGAGGAAGAGATGAAGAGAATGAAGGACAGACGCAGCGATCCAGGTGCAAGAAATCGCGATACTCGCACAAAACGCCGTAATCGTACGAAGCGATAATAATATTAAGTACCATACAACCAGAAAATAGAATGGAGTTGCCTGTATGTTAATGCCAAAAAGAGTTAAATATAGAAAGACACAAAGAGGCCGGATGAAAGGCAACTCAGGTCGTGGTACATCAGTTTCTTTTGGTTCCTTCGGTCTGAAAGCAATAGAATCAGCATGGATTACCAGTCGCCAGATTGAAGCTGCCCGTGTTGCAATGACGAGATTTATGAAGAGGGATGGTAAAATCTGGATCAGGATTTTTCCGGATAAACCTGTCACCCAGAAACCTGCAGAGACCCGAATGGGCTCTGGTAAAGGTTCACCAGAGTTTTGGGTTGCAGTTGTAAAGCCAGGAAGAATCATGTTTGAAGCTGATGGAGTCCCGAAAGAGGTCGCAACAGAAGCGTTCAGGCTTGCAGCTCAGAAACTGCCCATAAAGACAAGATTCATTGTCCGTCCTGATTACGAAGGTTAAACGAGCAACTAATTCGATACGAGGGTTACTTATTATGAAAAAGTATGAAATTGCGGCATTGAGCAAACAGGAACTGATCGACAGGCTCAAAGAGCTTCAGAACAGGCTTGCCGATATCAATTTTTTTAAGGTTATTGAGCAGCCGCAGAATCCGATGGTTTTCCGCAATTCTAAGCGGGATATTGCGCGCATGAAAAACCGCCTCCATCAACTCGGAGCTGCTGAGTCGGCTCAGGTTTGACGGAAAGGCAAACAATAAAACTGTTTACTTACATGGAAGAAAATAAAATGGGCAGCGTATCAATGGAACAGAGTGGTCCAGTAAGGGGAAGAAAAAAAAGTTGGTTAGGTAAAGTTATCAGTGACAAGATGGATAAATCGTGTGTTGTTGCTGTCGAGCGGAGTGTTCAGCATCCGGTTTACAAGAAATATTTCAAGAAAACGACGAAGCTTACAGCTCATGATGAAAAGAATGAAGCTGGAATAGGTGACTTGGTTAAGGTGGTTGAGTGCCGTCCGCTAAGTAAAAGAAAAAGTTGTCGTTTGGTCGAAATTATAGAAAAAGCCAAGTAAGAGAGCATTTTAATACATTTATTAAAGTTTGAAACAGGATGATCCAGAAAGAAACAAATCTGGTTGTTGCCGACAATAGCGGAGCTAAGAAGGTTCGTTGTATACATGTTTTCGGCGGCACCGGGAGGCGTTATGCCTCATTGGGTGATCAGATTATAGTAACGGTTAAAGCAGCAGTTCCTGGTGGTATTGTAAAAAAGAAGGATGTTTGCAGAGCCGTTGTTGTACGCTGTGTAAAAGAGTCTCGGAGAAAAGATGGTTCTTACATCCGTTTTGACGAGAATGCTGTTGTTCTTCTTAATGCTCAGGGTGAACCAAGAGGAACCCGTATTTTCGGCCCTGTCGCAAGAGAACTTCGCGATAGAAAATTTATGAAAATAGTTTCTTTGGCTCCGGAAGTATTGTAGGATGTCTTAGGCGGGAGTAACTCAGTTGGTAGAGTCACAGCCTTCCAAGCTGTTGGTCGCGAGTTCGAATCTCGTCTCCCGCTCCAGATTTTATGAATAATATCATATCAGCAAAAAATGAAAACAGGTATTAAAAAAGTTAAGTTGCACGTTAAGAAAAACGACTCGGTTGTTGTTATCAGCGGCAATGATAAAGGGAAGGCCGGGAAGATTCTTAAAGTATTTCCTATAAAGGGACGTGTTATTGTTGAAGGGGTCAATATTCGCAAGCGTCATATGCGACCAACTCAGGGTCAGACACAAGGGTCGATCATTGAGCGCGAGTTTCCGATTCATTCTTCCAATGTGAAGAAAAGTTAAGTGTTTCCACTAAATGTCCCCGATGACCAAGACCATCGTGGGTAAACTGATAAAGAACAAGATGGACAAGAATAAAGAAATGACGCAAGCAGCACCTTCATTGGCAAGACTGGAAACATTTTTCAAAGAAAAAGTAACGCCTAATCTTATTGAGCGTTTTCAGTATAAGAATGTCATGCTGGTTCCCAGACTTGAAAAAATATCGATCAATATCGGTGTAGGTGGTGCCGCTGCAGAACCAAAACTACTTGAAATAGCCGTTCAGGAGCTTGCCTTGATTACGGGCCAGAAACCACAGACCCGCAAGTCCAAAAAAGCAATATCTAACTTTAAATTGCGCGAAGGACAGCCTATTGGCTGCCGCGTAACGCTTCGCCGCAAGGCCATGTATGAGTTTTTTGACCGTTTTGTCAGTCTTGCCGTTCCAAGGATACGTGATTTCCGTGGTCTCAGCGATACCAGTTTTGACGGCCGTGGCAATTACACGGTTGGAGTCAGAGAGCAGATTATTTTCCCGGAAATCGATATCGATAAAGTTCCTAGAATATCCGGAATGGATATCAGTTTTGTAACCTCTGCTTCTACAGATGAAGAGGCTTACACGCTGCTTTCAGAACTTGGAATGCCATTCAAAAAGAAGAATAACTAAATAATTCACAAAACAGATGGCCAAGAAAAGCGTTATAGCAAGGAACGAAAAGAGAATTAAGCTTGTAGCAAAATATGCAGTTCTTCGTGCAGAGCTGCTTAAAGCCGGTGACTACGAAGCTCTCCGTAAACTGCCGAGAGACAGTTCTGCGACAAGGGTTCGTAATCGTTGCGTGCTAACAGGTCGTGGAAGAGGTGTTTATGCCAAGTATGGATTGTGCAGGCATATGTTCCGCAAGTTTGCTCTTGAAGGTAAGTTGCCTGGTGTTAAAAAAGCAAGTTGGTAAATTCGCTTGCCAGTAGTCAAAGTAAGGTATTTGTTCATTTTCGAAAGTAACCAAAGTTCGCTATGCCTGTAACGGATTCTATTGCAGATTATATCACCCGTATCAGAAACGCGGGAAGAGCAAAAAATAAAACAACCGATATCCCGTATTCCAAGCTAAGGGAGAATCTCTCGCAATTGCTCGTCGAGAAGGGATACATTAAAAACTTTACGGTCATAACTACAGAAAAATTCCCTTTTTTACGGATTGATCTTAAGTATACTGCACATGGTGATCCTGCTATCAAGGAGATTACCAGAGTCAGCAAGCCGGGTCGGCGTGTTTATGACGGAAAAGATATCAAAAAATATCTTGGTGGTCTCGGGTTATACATCCTTTCATCATCGAACGGGGTTATAACTGATAAAGAGGCAAGGGCACAGGGCGTAGGTGGTGAAATCCTGTTCCGTATCTATTAATTCATAAGCCAGAGAGCATTAGAATACCATGTCAAGAATAGGAAAAATGCCCATAGCCTTGAGCAATCAGGCGAAGATAGAGATCAATGACTCCAGTGTCAGGGTATCAGGTCCTAAAGGCAGTCTTGAACAGAGGCTGACGGATCAGGTAACCATATCCGAAGAAAACGGTGTTGTAACCGTACAGAGAATTGACGACAGTAAAAAGGCGAAGGCCCAGCATGGTCTTTACCGCATGCTCATCAGCAATATGGTTGATGGGGTAACAAAAGGTTTTACCCGAAAACTTGAAATTGCTGGTGTCGGATATCGCGCTGAGCTTAAAAATGATCTCCTTGCCCTGACACTTGGGTATTCGCATATGATTTATTTCAAGGCTCCTGATGAGATCAAAATTGAGGTGCCTGATCAGGTTACCGTTATTGTCAGCGGTATTGACAAAGCGCTTGTCGGTCAGGTAGCAGCAAAGATCCGTTCATTCAGAAAGCCTGAACCGTATCGTGGCAAAGGCATTAAGTTTGAAGGCGAAATTATCCGCCGTAAGGAAGGTAAGGCTGCAGGCAAATAAGGAATGCATGAGGAGATCAAGTAGTCTCAACATAGTCAGGCAATAACATTATAGAACGGTTCAACAGAATGAGTCAAATCGATAAAGCCTCCCGGAGGCAGAAAATCAAGGACAGAAGCAGAGGTAATGTTCAGGGTAACCAGACAAAACCGAGACTTTGTGTCTACAGAAGCCTTTCACAGATTTATGCGCAATTGATTGATGATGTGAATGGTAATACTATATTGACCGCATCGACGCTGTCAAAAGATAACTCAGCTCTTCAGGGTACCAAATCTGAAAGATGTCGTGTTATCGGAAATCAGCTTGGTCAGAAAGCTCTTGCAGCTGGTATAACAAGTGTAGTCTTTGACAGGAACGGATTTCGTTATCATGGAAGAGTCAAAGCATTGGCTGATGGTGCGAGAGAAGCAGGACTGATCTTTTAAAAACTTTTCAAAGAGATAGGTAAATGGCAAAAACATCTGCTAAGAGTATACGGCCAGGTGAATTAAATCTGAAAGAGAAGCTGGTTCATATTAACAGAACCGCTAAAGTAGTTAAAGGTGGTAAGCGCTTTGGATTCAACGCCATTGTTGTCGTTGGTGATAAGGAAGGGCATGTCGGTTATGGTCTTGGCAAGGCAAACGAAGTACAGGACGCTATTGCAAAAGGTATTGAGGACGGCAAGAAAAATGTTATCAAAGTACCGATTGTCAAGGGAACTATCCCTCATCAGATTATAGCCAAGTACGGTTCAGCCAAGGTCATGATGAAGCCTGCAACTCCCGGTACTGGTCTTATTGCTGGTGGAGCAGTAAGAGCTGTTCTTGAAATGGCAGGTATCCACGACATTTTGACCAAATCCTTAGGATCATCAAATCCGCACAATGTGGTTAAGGCGGCTATCAAGGGACTTCAGAGTATCTCTGACGCCTATGATGTTGGCGAAAGAAGGTCAAAGAGCCTGAAAGAGGTTTTTGAAAGCTAAAAATGACAAATGCGATCATGAGTGAGAAAGTATTAAGAATTATCCAGGTGCGTAGCATCATCGGTTGCACGAAAAAACAGAAAGCTACCATACAGGCGCTTGGCTTGGGCAGACCCCATTATCATGTTGACCGTCAGGACAATCCTTGCACCAGGGGGCAGATCAGGGTTGTGCAGCACCTTGTAAAGGTTGAAGAGGTCTAAGATTTTTACTAATAGCAAGTCGGGAATTGAAACCATGGATTTAAGTTCACTTCGTCCTGCAAAAGGCGCAGTAAAAAACAAAAAGAGAGTTGGCCGCGGTCAAGGTTCGGGAAACGGAACGACGGCTGGCAAGGGAAACAATGGTCAGCAGGCACGAAGCGGCTACAAGAGACCTATTATTGAAGGTGGACAGGTTCCGGTCTATCGGAGACTGCCTAAATTCGGTTTCACTCCTATTGACAAAAAGCCGGTAAACACCGTCAATCTTACTCAGATAGACAAGTGGATACAGGACGGACTTGTTGAAAACGAGATTACAATCCTTGATCTCAAGTCGCTTCTCCATGCCAGTAATGCTGACTATTTCAAGATTCTCGGTAATGGTGAAATAACAAGCGCAATTACCATCACGGCTCATGCATTCAGCAAAAGTGCCGAAGAAAAAATTACCGCAGCAGGCGGATCAGTAGTTAAAGCGTTCCGTACGCTTGAAGAGGCATCCAAGGTCAGGGATCTGCCGTTTGAAGAGGCACTCTTAAAACCAAAGGCGAAGCTGGTTAAGAGAGCAAAAAAATCCATCAAGCCCTGAATCCGTTAAAAGGACGCTATGAAGCTTACTGAAAGTATAAGCAACATCAATAAAATCCCTGAACTCCGTCAGAGGATCCTTTATACGCTTCTTCTCTTGTTTGTCTACCGGCTTGGTTCACACATTACCATTCCGGGTGTTGATGCGCTTGCTGTGTCAGGCGCATCTCAGACACATACAAACGATCTTTTTGGATTATTTGATCTTTTTGTTGGTGGTGCGTTTGCCAGGGCATCGATTTTCTCTCTCGGTATTATGCCTTACATTTCAGCATCAATTATTGTCCAGTTGCTTGGAGCGGTTACACCCTACTTCCAGAAACTTCAGAAAGAGGGTGAGGATGGAAGGCAGAAAATCAGTCAGATGACAAGGTACGGAACGGTACTTATCGCGATTCTGCAGTCGTGGGGCGTTAGTGTCAGTCTTTCGAGTCCAGCGTCATTCGGTCAAATAGTGGTACCTGATCCCGGTATATTTTTCACCACAACCGTTGTTTTTCTTCTCACAGCATCAACAGTTTTTGTTATGTGGCTTGGAGAGAAGATTACAGAACGTGGTATTGGTAACGGTATTTCGCTGATTATCATGATCGGTATTCTTGCAAGATTTCCTCAGGCTCTTGTTTCTGAATTTCGTTCAGTCTCACTCGGAAGCAAGAATTGGATTATTGAGATTATTATTCTTGCCATGATGGCTGGTATTGTAGCTTTTGTGGTTGTCTTGACTGTAGGTACCCGTCGCGTTCCTGTACAGCATGCCAAACGAGTTGTCGGCCGCAAGGTCTACGGAGGCAGTACACAGTTCATTCCTATGCGCATCAATACAGCTGGCGTCATGCCGATTATTTTCGCTCAGTCCATCATGTTTCTGCCAGGTACCTTTCTTTCTTTTTTCCCTGAGAATGAGGTGATGCAAAGTATCGCTGCTCTATTGGCTTATGACTCATGGTGGTATGCCTTGATGTTCGGTACGATGATTGTCTTTTTCACCTATTTTTATACAGCGATTGCCTTCAATCCGAAGGAAGTTGCCGACACCATGCGTCGTCAGGGCGGGTTTATTCCCGGTGTCCGACCTGGAAAAAGTACTGCTGACTTTATTGATAATATATTGACAAGGATCACCTTGCCGGGTGCTATATCTCTTGCCATTATTGCTGTACTGCCAACCTTTCTGACAAAGTTTGCTAATGTAACACCAGGATTTGCCCAGTTTTTTGGCGGAACCAGTCTTTTGATTATCGTCGGTGTTGGTCTCGATACCCTTCAGCAGGTTGAAAGTCACTTGCTCATGCGCCACTATGATGGTTTTATGAAGTCAGGCAAGACACGCGGACGCCAAAGCCGGTAATGTAAAACTACATGATCACGATTAAAAGCGAGCGGGAAATTGAACTGATGAGAGAGGCCGGAGCTTTAGTTGCAAAGGCACTTGATTTGCTTGAAAAGGAAATCAAACCGGGTATGACAACCAAAGAGCTTGATGTCATGGCCGAGGAATTTATCAGGGATAATAACGCGGTTCCAAGTTTTCTGAATTATGCTCCGAAAGCGGACCCTGATGCAACACCTTACCCTGCAACGCTTTGCGTTTCCATTAATGAGGAGGTTGTGCACGGCATACCGAGTAATAAAAGAGTGATCAGAGAAGGCGATATTGTTTCTGTAGACTGTGGGGTTTACAAAGGCGGTTATCATGGAGATGCAGCCCGTACGTTTGTTCTTGGTGTCGTTGATGATAAGGTTCAGCAGCTTGTAGATGTAACACGCGAATGCCTTGAGAGGGGGATTATCCAGGCGGTCACAGGCAATCGCCTGCATGATATATCATCAGCGATTGAGGACTATGCACGTTCTTTTGGATTCAGTGTTATAGAAAATATGGTAGGTCATGGTATCGGCAGTGAACTTCATGAGGATCCGGCTGTCCCTAATTACGGAAGGGCGCATACGGGACCTCTGCTTAAGGAAGGCATGACGCTTGCCATCGAACCAATGATCGCACTTGGAAAATCGCGCAGGGCAATCAGTCGTCGTGGAGGATGGGTTGCGGTAACAGAGGATGGGAAGCCATCAGCACATTTCGAGCACACCATCGTCGTAAGAGCTGGAAAAGCTGAAATACTGACGGGCACTTTTCTCGAAAGTAAATACTCTTGATCGCCTATAACACTTTATTGCAACAAAGGAGAAGACAATTTGGCCAAAGAAGAATCAATTGAGATTGAAGGTGTTATTCTGGATGCACTTCCGAATGCTCTGTTCAAGGTAAAACTTGAAAACAGCCTGGAGGTTTTAGCACATGTTTCCGGTAAAATCAGGATGCACTATATCAGAATCCTTCCAGGTGACAAGGTTAAGGTACAGATATCTCCTTACGATATTTCCAAGGGACGGATCACTTACCGGTATAAATAAGTGACGAAATAAGTAATGGAATATTGATTTGTTAATCTTTTTTATTACATTACAAACCTTTTCTGGTTTCGGGATAGTTAGTTTAATTATTGCATCTTGGTGTTATTATGAAAATATATTCTTCTATTAAAAAGCGCTGTGAACATTGCCGCATCGTCAAGCGCAAAGGCAAGAGATATGTGATTTGTAAAGTAAATCCCAGCCATAAGCAGCGCCAGGGTTGATCTTCAGAAAAACAATAGAACTTTAAAGAGAATATGAGGATAGCTGGGGTAAATTTGCCGTTGAACAAACATGCTGTTATTGCTTTGACGCATGTTTATGGTATTGGGAGAGCATCAGCAGAAAGCATTCTGCAAAGAGCAGGTATTGCGCCGAACAGAAAAATCTCTGAGCTGAATGATCAAGAAGCGCATGCTATCAGAGAAATTATTGCCGAAGAATACAAGGTTGAAGGGCAGGCGCGCGGAGAGCAGCAGACTGCCATTAAACGTTTGATGGATATCGGCTGCTACAGGGGACTTCGTCATCGTCGCTCGCTTCCTGTACGCGGACAGAGAACACGCACTAACGCGAGGACCAGAAAAGGTAAACGGAAGACTGTCGCCGGTAAGAAGAAGGCGGTCAAGAAGTAGTAGTGTATAGGCAAAATCTTCGATACTAAAGAGTGTAAGTTCATGGCTACAATAAGCAAGAAAAAAAAGAAAGTAAAGGTTACCCCTGAAGGTGCTGTGCATATCAAGGCATCATTCAATAACATCATGGTGACCATTACAGATCTTCAGGGCAATACGGTTTCTTGGTCAAGCGCTGGAAAAAACGGGTTCAAGGGGTCGAAAAAGAACACTCCTTATGCGTCCCAGATAACGTCAGAAGCTGCTGCCAAGGAAGCTTATGATCTTGGAATGCGACACGTCAATGTTTATATCAAAGGACCTGGTGCCGGACGTGATGCAGCAATAAGGGCTCTTCAGGGAGCTGGTCTTGATGTGCGGACCATTAAGGATATAACACCGCTTCCGCATAACGGCTGCCGGCCTCCAAAGCGCAGAAGGGTCTGATTTTATATATTCATAGAATTTCAATGAAGCAAGTGATATGGCAAGATTTAGAGGCTCAATAACAAAAGTATCCCGCAGGTTAGGTATTGCGCTTGCACCAAAGGCAGAAAAATATCTCGAAAGACGTCCGTTTCCGCCAGGTCAACATGGACAAGGCCGGAAAGGTAAAGTTTCAGAATATGCTCTTCAGCTTCGAGAGAAACAGAAGATGAAGTATCTATACGGTATCCTTGAAAAGCAGTTCAGGAATTATTATAAAAAAGCGGTCTCTCAAAGAGGTGTTACAGGCGATAACCTTGTCAAGCTTCTTGAAAGACGTTTTGACAATGTAGTCTTTCGCGCTGGTTTTGCGCCTTCACGCTCAGGTGCCCGTCAGCTTGTCACGCATGGCCATTTACTCATTAACGGCAAGAAGGTAGATATTCCTTCCTATATCGTTTCTCCATCGGAAGTCATTGAGTTCCGTCAGAGAAGCAAAAATCTGGGAGCCGTTACTGATTCTCTCAACAAAGCCCCTGAATCCCGTATACCTTCGTGGATACAGGTTGACAAGGCGAACCAGAAAGCAGTATTTCTGAGTGTACCTGAGAGAGTGGAAGTGCAGGAGCCATTCAACGAACAGTTGGTCGTTGAATTATACTCGAAGTGATTTTAATGAATTCTAAGGTATAAATTACTATGATATACCAGATGCAGATGCCTGCAAAAATAGAGGTTGAAGAAGCTTCGCATACTGATTGTTTCGGAAGGTTCATTGCCCAGCCGCTCGAACGCGGTTATGGTGTGACCCTTGGGAACGTTATGAGAAGAGTTCTGCTTGCCTCACTTCCGGGAACTGCAATAACAGGCATCAAAATCGACAATGTTTTTCACGAATTTGCGGCTATTGATGGCGTCCGTGAAGATGTTCCCGAAATTGTTTTGAACCTTAAGAAAGTTCGCTTCAAGTCTACTTGCAAAAGAAACTGCAAGACTTCCATTACCCTCGTCGGGCCAATGGATTTTACTGCAGGTGATATCGTTGCCCAGGAAGCCGAGTTCGAGGTTCTGAACAAAGAGATGCATGTAGCTACGGTAAATGCCGGAGCGACTCTTAAAATAGATCTTTATATTGGAAGAGGCCGCGGTTACATGCCTGCAGAAGACAACAGGCCGGAAGGGATGCCGATAGGTTATATTGCAGTTGATGCGATTTATACTCCGATCAGGAATGTGAAGTTTACGGTAGAGAATACTCGAGTCGGTCAGCGAACTGATTACGAGAAAATGATTATAGATGTCGAGACTGACGGTTCTGTCAGTCCTGATGATTCAATCAGTCTTGCCGGTAAGATCATCACTGACCATGTCACCTTTTTTGCCAATTTCTCCCCAACCGAGGAGGAGTTTACAGAAGAGGAGTTCAAGCAGCAGGATGACGAGTTCGAGATCATGCGCAGGCTCTTTCATACAAAAATTGAAGATCTTGACTTATCTGTCCGTTCTCATAACTGTCTCAGACTTGCCGAAATCGATACGATCGGTGAACTTGTATCCCATAAAGAGGACGAATTGCTTAATTACAAGAATTTTGGCAAGAAGTCACTCACTGAGCTAAAGGAACAGCTTGAAAAGTTTGACCTTAAGTTTGGTATGGATATTACCAAGTATCAGATGAAATGATAGAATACTAACCGTTTTTTTGAATTATTGAGATCAGGAAATTTACATGCGTAAAGTTAAGCCGGTAAGAAAACTCGGAAGAACCGCAGCCCATAGAAAGGCGACACTCAGGAACCTCTCAACCCAGTTGCTTGTTTACAAGCGCATTGAGACGACTGAGGCAAAAGCCAAGGAGACCCGCAGGGTTGTTGAGAAGATTATCACCAAGGCACGAAAAGGTACTGTCCATGCCCAGCGCGAAATCTTTAAGGATATTCGCGACAAGCAGGCTATCAGAATGCTTTTTGAAGAGATTGTAGCCAAGGTTGGTACCCGTCAGGGAGGATATACTCGTGTTATCAAGCTTGCTCCGCGTTTCGGTGATGCAGCAAAAATGGCCGTAATTGAATTGGTCGATTATCAGGACGCACCATCAGCAAGTCAGAAAACTGGAAAGCAGGATCGTGCAAAACGAGTCAAAGGCTCCAAGAAAACTGCCGAAACAGCAGCTTCTGCAGCCGAGTAATACACTCTGGTTTTAACCTTTCTTGATATCACATCGTTTTAGTCATTGCCTGAGGATAAGTTAATCTCAACAGGCAATGACTATTTGTTTTTCAGAAAAAAATGGACTGATGCTATGGATAGGATGCTGTTCAATTCTAGCAGGAAACTTGTTATGATCCTTGCTTGAATCCAGAGCTTTTGCAATCTCACTGTCCAGATTCCCTCCCTTCAGGCAGATCAACGTGCCACCCGGCTTTAAAAGCCTCCCTGCATAAGCGCAGAGCTTGTCAAGAGGTGCAACCTGCCTTGAGAGTACCGTATCAAACACAACACCCTTAAGTTCCTCTACTCTCGTATGTACCGCGACAGCGTTGTTTATTCCAAGCTCCTCAATCATTGCTTGACAAGCTGTAATTTTCTTTCCGGTAGCATCCACCAGAAGAAATCGGGTGTGAGGAAAAAGGATAGAGAGAGGAATGCCAGGTAGTCCTCCTCCAGTACCAAGATCTAGTACGTGCTCACCCTCCTTGAAAATATGGTACCTACTGATCAGGAGTGAATGAAAAATATGCTTGATAATAACTGGAGCGTCCTCCTTCCGACTGATCAGATTAATCTTACGGTTCCACTGTTCAAGACAATCTCCATAGCGTACAAGTTGTTTCAATTTATAGAGATCGATCACTATTGCCTGTTCAGCGCATAACGTCTGCAGTGTCGATAGGTCATTATTTTGTCGTTCCATAGGTCTCAATCCTTTCTATTCAGTGGTTTAACCTCAAAAAACGATATTTTACCATGAATGGCAAATAGATGTTGCTCTTTGCGGGGATGCGGCTCCTTCTTTAAATAGAAATACTTATAAAATACCATCAAATAACAGGGGTGGTTGAGTTTTAAGAAAATGAAGACTATAGAGAGAGTTTCAATGAGTAATGGTTCAAGAGAACATGTTTATGCCGTTATTATGGCAGGCGGAATAGGCAAAAAATTATGGCCTTTATCAAGAAAAAAAATGCCGAAGCAGTTTGTTGAGCTGCTTGATGATGGGACAATGGTGGCTAAAACAGTCCGCCGCATCTCCGGGTTAGTGCCGGAAGAGAATATCTTTATCATTACCAGCGAACTTGGTCGAGCACTTATTTCTGCCTCGCACGGTAGTTTCCGTTCTGAGAATATCATTGTTGAGCCTTCCAGCCGCAATACAGCGCCTTGCATAGCACTTGCAACCGCGCATATTAAAAAAAGGGATTCAGATGCCGTGACCATTGTGCTGCCTTCCGATCATCTTGTCCTTGACGATCAGGCATTTCTCAATATTGTCGAGGCAGGCATTGAAGTAGCCAGAGAAAAACAAGGCCTTGTCACCATTGGTATTAAAGCCGACAGGCCTGAAACGGCCTATGGATATATTCAGGTTGACGGACAGCTTCCAATTCCGATTGCATTTTCAGACGGGTGCGACTTCATGCTTTTCAGAGTAAAGGCTTTTGCCGAAAAGCCTGACGCTGCGACCGCTCAGGAATTTCTTGAAAGCAGGGACTTTTACTGGAACAGCGGGGTATTTATCTGGCATATCGATGCCATATCAAGAGAGTTTGAACGCTCCATGCCTGATTTATACAAAGATCTGCTCACGATATACGAGAGTCTTGGCACGGAGAGTGAACAGAAGGTCATTGAGCATGTGTACTCCTGGATTCATTCTCTTTCCATTGACTACGGCATTATGGAGAAGGCCGAAACGGTTTTCGCGCTGACGGGAGAATTCGGATGGACAGATCTTGGCTGCTGGGACGAAGTTCTCAACATTGCCGGAAGCCGGAGTGCAGGTGCGCTGCCGGAAAGCCGGCTGGTGCAGATTGAGTCTGAAAACGTCTTTGTCAAGAGCACTCCCGGCAAGATGGTTTGCACCATAGGGATTAAAGACATGATTGTTGTCGAAACAGATGATGCCCTCCTTGTTTGCGCCAAGGGGTACTCTCATCGGGTAGGTGAAGTTCTCGATACGCTCAGACGCGAAGGACTTGAAGAGTACCTTTAAGAACCGGATTATTTCGACCAGCTTGCGCCCTCTTTTGTATCCTTGATTTCGATCCCGGCATCAAGGAGCTTGTCACGTATCCTGTCACTGAGCGCAAAATCCTTGTTTTTACGGGCTTCAGCCCGGAGGTCAAGCAGAATACTCATCACATTATCGAGTCTTTTGCCGTTCAGTTCGTCCCCAGCGTGAACGGATTGGCAATCGTCTTGCAGAATGCCGAGAATTTCCCTCCCTGCTTTGTCAAGAAAATTCTCTGTCTTAAGCCTGGATGTTTCCGACATGCCTTCAGGACGATCAAGCGCAACGTTAATCGATTTAGAGAGGTCAAAAAGCACAGCAATAGCTATCGGTGTGTTGAAATCATCATCCATTGCCTCGGTAAAGCGTTGCTCAAATGGCTCAATGGCAAAAACTTCGCTTCCAGTTTTCTGTTCCCGGAGTCGCCGTTTAGTTTCACGGAGCTTCTCAAGTCCAGTTGATGAGGCCTTAATAGCAGTTTCGGAATAATCGAGTTGTGAGCGGTAGTGGGATTGCAGAATGAAGAATCGAATGACCAGTGGATCGATATCCTTGAAGATCTCTTTGAGATTGACCGAGTTTTTGAGCGACTTGCCCATTTTTATACCGTTGACGGTCACCATGTTGTTGTGCATCCAGAACCTGACGTATGGCTTACCTGTGACCGATTCCGATTGGGCGATTTCACAGTCATGGTGGGGAAACTTGTTTTCCATCCCTCCGCCGTGAATATCAATCGTTTCACCAAGATATTTCATCGACATTGCCGAACACTCCAGATGCCAGCCGGGATAGCCGATGCTCCAGGGAGAGTTCCACTTCATCAGATGGCCAGCATCAGCTTTTTTCCAGAGCGCAAAATCCGAAAGGTGGCGTTTGTCTGAGCGCACTTCCACCCTGATTCCGGATTGGAGCGCTTCCTGGTCAGTTCTTCCCGAAAGCTTTCCATATCCTGAAAACGATTCAACCGAGAAATAGACATTGCCGTTAGCTTCATAGGCGTGACCGGATTTTACAAGCCGTTCAATCAGGGCAATCTGTTCAGGAATATGGGCAGTGGCCGCAGGCGCAATATTCGGGCGGAAAACGTCCATCTTGTCCATATCCTCATAGAAACTTCGGGTATAGAACTGCGAAATCTCCATAGGGTCGGTTTTTTCCAGTCGGGCCTGTTTCATTATTTTGTCCTCACCCTCGTCCCCGTCATCGGTCAGGTGACCCACATCAGTAATGTTCTGCACATACTTTACCCGGTATCCGCTATGGCGCAGCCAGCGAACGACCACGTCGAATGATACGTAGCTTTTTGCATGGCCGAGATGGGCGTGGCCGTAAACGGTCGGCCCGCAAACATACATGGTTACGACCGGTGGATGCAGTGGTTCGAATTTCTCTTTTTTTCTGCCCAGGGAATTATAAATGAAGAGTGACATCTTCTGCTGTTCTGCCTTTTACTTAGTGGAGTGAGGGTCATGCCGGGTAAATAGCCCGTTCAAAGTTAAACATTTGGGTTTTTAACGCAAGGTTTTTAGCTTCCTTTTTATCGCTCTTTTTTTTTGACTGCTCTTTTTGTATGAAAATTGTCAATTCCGCCTTTCAAATCAGTGTTTCCGCTCTTTCCGGGCTCCCGCAAGAATCATTTCCCGAAATTGTTTTTGCCGGAAGGTCCAATGTTGGCAAATCGACTTTGCTCAACTCCCTCACGGGGGTAAAAGGTCTTGCCAAAACCAGTTCAACTCCTGGAAAAACACGGCTTATCAACTATTTTCTTATTAACCAGGATGTATATTTTGTTGATCTTCCCGGTTATGGTTATGCGGCCGTCGGTCAGGCAGAGAAGGCTTTATGGGGTAATCTGCTCTCCTCCTATATCATACAACGGCGCTCTATTTCGCTGGTTGTGCTGTTGCTTGATTCCCGCCACCCCGCCATGCAGTCCGACAGGGCGATGATCGGCTTCCTTGAGTCTCATGAAAGGCCATACGGTATTGTTCTGACCAAATATGACAAGCTCAGGCAAAAGGAAAAGGTACAGACTCGCAGGATTATGGAAAGTTGTGCGGCCAAAGCCAAATTTATTGTAAATTATTCGTCGTTTTCAGGCAAGGGAAAGAGTGAGCTTCTTGCTCATTTTGATCATTATATCTGTTAATAAAAACAATCGTCGTGGAATCAAATAAATTCAGGACACCGTCACAGTCCGCAACCGTTATTGTCGGCACACAGTTCGGTGATGAAGGCAAAGGAAAGCTTGTTGATTTCCTTTCGGACAAGTATGATATCGTTGTTCGTTATCAGGGGGGGGCGAATGCAGGCCATACCATCTGTTTCGATAATAAAACCGTTGTTCTGCACCTGATTCCCTCCGGAATATTTCACAAAGGATGTGTTTGTGTTATCGGCAACGGTGTTGTTATTGATCCTGCTGCGCTGCTTGATGAGATCAAAACAGTCGAAGGACTTGGTTACGAGGTTACAGGCAGGCTTCTTATCAGCCATAATGCCCACCTTATCATGCCATACCATAAACTGCTCGATTCTCTGCACGAAAGTGCCCAGGGCGACCAGAAAATCGGCACAACCGGTCGGGGAATTGGTCCAAGCTATGAGGATAAGTTTGCCCGCAAGGGTATCAGGGTTGTCGATCTTCTCAGTATAGAAGTGCTGCAGGAAAAGCTTCGTGAAAACCTTGCCGCCAAGAACAAACTCTTCAAAAATATTTATGACAAGGAAGAGATTGATGTCGAGACGATGGTACATGATTACAAAGAGTTCGACAAGATTATCGATCCCTACGTCACCAATACCCAGCTCTACCTGAACCGTCAGCTCCAGGCCGGAAAAACGGTTCTCCTTGAAGGAGCCCAGGGGTGTCTGCTCGATGTTGATCACGGAACTTATCCCTATGTCACCTCATCCAACCCAACTTCAGGCGGAGCCTGCACCGGCTCCGGCATTGCACCAAACTATATCGGCAAGGTGATTGGTGTTTGCAAGGCGTACATGACCAGAGTCGGCAACGGAGCATTCCCGTCGGAACTGCTTGACGAGACCGGTGAACTTCTTGGCAAGATCGGCCATGAGTTCGGTGCCACGACAGGAAGAAAGCGCCGTTGCGGCTGGATTGACCTTGTGGCTCTCCGTTATTCGCTTACCATAAACGGTGTGACGGAAATTGCGCTTACCAAGCTTGACGTACTTGACACGTTTGATGAGATCAAGGCCTGTACCTCGTATATGCTCGACGGGAAGGAAATTCATGATTTTCCGACCGATCATCAGACACTTTCAAGGGTGACGCCTGTTTATACCTCAATGAAAGGATGGATGGCATCGAACGCAAATGCCCGTACTTTTTCCGATATGCAGCCTGAAGCACAAAACTATGTCACCTTCCTTGAAGATGAGCTGCAGGTAGCGGTTACCTTTATCTCAGTCGGGCCGGGACGGGAAGAGACAGTTTTCAGATAACCTTGGAGTATCATTAGCATGGCATTGATGGATATCGCTGTTATTCCACTCGACAGCAAGGATGGAAGCTTAAGTGGATTTGTTGCCGGATTGCAGGAAATTCTTGGGGAAAGCGGTTGCAGTTTCAGGCTTCATGATATGGGTACGACGGTTGAAGGGCCTGCGCCTCTGCTTTTCAACCTTGCTCTCAAGCTCCATGAATACTCGTTCAATCAGGGTGGCAAGCGTGTCTTTACAGTTATAAAGATTGATGACCGTCGTGACCGGTCAGTCCGTCTTGGAGAAAAGAGCGCTTCCGTAAAAGCGAAAATAGTCCCGGCGAGGGAGTTGGAAGAGTAGGGGGATTACTGAAAATATTTTATCTTCACCTCTGTTTACGTTTGTGGCCTCTGTAACAGAAGTTTATTGCGGGCAGTAACTCTCAAAAGAAAACATTCATGATGCAGGCTCCCGGTGATATTCAGGTAATCAAGGAAGATAACGTTACGCACAGTTTTTGTGGCCTTGCCTGTGTTGGCTGGATGTATCAGAAGATCAAGGACAGCTTTTTTCTTGTTCTCGGAACGCATACCTGTGCCCATTTTCTGCAGAACGCTCTTGGTATGATGATTTTTGCCAAGCCGCGCTTTGGTATTGCCCTCATGGAGGAGGGTGATCTTTCGAAGAACGAGCCAACTCTTGAGGGTATTATCAGTGAAATCAAGGCCGACCATAATCCGTCGGTGATTTTTCTTCTTTCTTCATGTACCCCTGAGGTTATGAAGGTTGATTTCAAGGGACTTGCCCATTTGCTCAGTACGCCGGATGTTCCGGTACTCTTTGTTCCCGCTAGCGGTCTGGTCTATAATTTTACCCAGGCTGAAGACTCCGTGCTTTCCGCCCTTGTTCCCTTCTGTCCCCAAGCTCCCGCAGGTCAGAAAAGCGTTGTCTTTCTTGGCTCGGTGAACGATATAACGGCTGACGACCTCAGGGCAGAGGCCGAAGCGCTTGGAATTCCGGTGGGTGGTTTTCTTCCTGAATCCCGGTTCGATAAAATGCCGGCCATTGGCCCCGATACCGTTCTGGCCCCCATTCAGCCCTATCTTTCAAGAGTTGCCGTAAAGCTATCCCGTGAAAGGGGATGCAGCGTGCTTCATTCACTCTTTCCTTTCGGTCCCGATGGTACCAGAGCCTTCTGGGAAGATCTTGCCCGTGAATTTGGTATCACCGTTGATCTTCGTGACCGCGAAAAAGCCGCATGGGATAAAATCCGAAATCAGACAGAACTTCTTAAAGGCAAAAAGGTATTTCTGACCGCCGATACCATGATGGAACTGCCGCTTGCACGTTTTCTCCACAGTGCCGGTGCCGATGTGGTAGAATGCAGCAGCGCCTATATCAACAAAAAATTTCACGCACGTGAACTTCAGGCTCTTGATGGTGTTCGCGTTGTTGAGCAGCCGAACTTTCATCGTCAGCTTGAGGATGTCAGGCGCATCAAACCAGATCTGATCATTACCTCGCTGATGACCGCCAACCCTTTTGCCGGCAATGGTTTTGTTGTGAAGTGGAGCATGGAATTCATGCTTATGTCCATTCACAGTTGGTCGGGAGTTGTTACTCTGGCAAACATGTTCGTTTCACCGCTCCAGCGCCGCAGCAAGCTGCCGGCTTTCGACAGGGAGGTGTGGCTTGAAGGAGTTATGCCGAGCGCTGAATAATTCACCGTCAAGAAAATGCAATAAACAAACGTCATAAAGTATGCGCTTAGCTTTCTGGCTCTACGAGGGCACCGCCCTTCATGGTATCAGCCGAGTCACCAACAGTATGAAAGGGGTTCACACCGTCTATCATGCTCCCCAAGGGGATGATTACATCACGGCAACCTATACCATGCTTGAACGGACCCCGCAATTTCCCGGTTTGTCGATCAGTGTGGTTCGTGGAAGAGACCTTGCCCAGGGAGTATCAAGACTTCCTGCAACACTCCAGCAGGTCGAACACCATTACAGTCCTGAACTTATTGTCATAGCACCGAGTTGCAGCACCGCTCTTCTTCAAGAAGACCTTCATCAGCTTGCAGCCCATTCGGGTCTGCCGCCGGAAAAAATTCTGGTCTATGCGCTCAACCCCTTCAGGGTATCGGAAAACGAGGCGGCCGACGGTCTGTTGACCGAACTGGTAAAACGTTTTGCCCAAACCCAGGAAAAAACAGCCCGGCCATCAGTGAATCTGCTTGGCTTTACCTCACTTGGTTTTCATTTGCGTGCCAACCTCACAAGCCTCAGGCGCATGCTGCAGACGCTTGGCATTACGGTCAACGTTGTTGCTCCATGGGGAGCAGGGATTGATGACCTTCGGAAACTGCCAGCCGCCTGGCTTAATATTGCCCCTTATCGGGAGATAGGTGCAACAGCGGCTGAATACCTTGCTGAAACGTTCGATATGCCGGCGATTTATGAAGCGCCGATAGGGGTTGAACCCACACTTGCATGGCTCCGCTCCCTGATCGGGAAGCTTAATGCGACTGCCGCTGAACGGGGAGTTCCTCCCCTTGTCATGCCAGCGCTGAACGCTTTCTCGCTCGACGGCATGAGCGCCCCAAGCGGTGTTCCCTGGTTTGCCAGAACAGCCGATATGGAGAGTTTCAGTAACAAGCGGGCCTTTGTTTTCGGTGATGCCACGCATACCGTCGCTCTTGTAAAGTTTCTGCGTGATGAACTCGGAATGCAGATTATCGGTGCGGGCACCTATCTCGAGCGTCATGCCGACTGGGTGCGCAAAGAGCTTGAAGGCTACCTTCCCGGCGCACTCATCGTAACCGACAAGTTTCAGGATGTTGCACAAATCATTGACGATCAGATGCCCGACCTGGTCTGTGGTACGCAGATGGAGCGCCACAGTTGCCGCAAGCTTGATGTTCCCTGCATGGTAATCTGTCCGCCAACCCATATTGAAAACCATCTGCTCGGCTATTACCCTTTCTTTGGTTTTGATGGTGCCGATGTTATTGCCGACAGAGTCTATCTTTCCTGCAAACTTGGCCTTGAAAAGCACTTGATCGACTTTTTCGGCGATGCCGGTCTTGAATACGAAGAGAGCGAGGCATCTGCCCCATCTGAAGCGTCAGTCTCAGCGCAAGCCGATAGTAATGGTCACGTTTTACCGGAAATAGCCGCCGAAGTTACAGTCAATGCAGCCGATGGTGAAATGAAATGGAGCGATGAGGCCGAGACCATGCTCAAGAAAGTTCCATTTTTTGTCCGTAAAAAGGTCAGAAAGAACACCGAAAACTTTGCACACGAACGTGGCGAATCTATGGTATCCATAGAGGTGTTCCGGCAGGCAAAAGAGTCACTTGGCGGGTAAGATTTTCTATCAATCATATTCTCTGTTATCATTATGAGTTTAGTTTTAGCGGTATATGGCAAGGGTGGTATAGGAAAAAGCACGACAAGCGCCAATATTTCGGCGGCACTTGCCCTGAAAGGCGCCAAGGTACTGCAGATCGGTTGCGATCCCAAGCATGACAGCACATTCCCCATCACAGGGAAATTGCAGAAAACCGTAATCGAAGCTCTTGAAGAAGTTGATTTCCACCATGAGGAACTGAGTGCGGAAGATATTATTGAGACTGGCTTTGCCGGTATCGACTGCCTTGAAGCGGGTGGCCCTCCAGCCGGTAGCGGCTGCGGCGGCTATGTGGTCGGAGAATCCGTTGCCCTGCTCCAGGAGCTTGGTCTCTATGAAAAATATGATGTCATCCTCTTTGATGTGCTCGGTGACGTTGTCTGCGGCGGTTTCAGCGCTCCGCTCAACTATGCCGACTATGCCATCATCATTGCCACCAACGATTTCGACAGCATTTTCGCAGCCAATCGCCTCTGCATGGCCATTCAGCAGAAAAGCGTACGCTATAAGGTCAAACTTGCCGGTATTGTTGCTAACCGCGTTGACTACGTCACCGGTGGAGGCACCAACATGCTCGACCAGTTTGCCGAAAAAGTCGGAACAAAGCTGCTTGCAAAAGTACCATACCACGAATTGATCCGCAAGAGCCGCTTTGCCGGCAAAACCATGTATGCCATGGACGATACCCCGGAGAAGGCCGAGTGCCTTCTGCCCTACAATGAAATTGCTGATTTCCTCATTCAGGATAATCCCGTCGCCTCAGTACCCGTCCCGATCGGCGACAGGGAAATCTTTAAAATGGTCAACGGCTGGCAGTAAACCGGATTCTTCTATCAGTTACCAAAAAAGCAGCTTTCGGGCTGCTTTTTTGCGTTCAATAATTGGAATCTGTCAAGTTAAATCTCACACCGATACGAACATCGAATGTCTCGCCCCTCTTTGCGGATGTCGGCTTTGATTGTTGTTGCCGGGTTTACCAACTCCTGCAAGAGTGCGGTAAAGGTGCCGAGGTAAAAGTTTCCGACAACCGGGTTGGTCGGAAAAGTTACCCTGACGGTTATTTCGGGAGGACGGTTCATGGTGTAGCTGAATTCGCCGCTGCCGGCAAAGGTCCATGCATTTTTGCTGATGGCAAAGAGGAAAAGCTTGAATGCCAGTCGGGGAGGCAAAAGTTTCACTAATTGCTGGAAGATGCTGGGAATGCGGACTTTCAGCAGATAGCGGGCTGTCCGTTCTCCGGATTCTTTGAGAATGGAAGAAGTTGCCGTTTCGCCGATCTCTTTTTGCAACGCAATGACAAGGGAGTGAAATTTAGCCTCCTCGACCATCTCTTTCGGCAGGTTTCCGACCAGGTATCCCTGGCCGATTTTGCTGAGCAGGGCTTCGCATTTTGTTTTGCCGTAGGCAGACTCAAGAGCGGCAACGGTCTGGATGATGGAATTAGGTCCGATTCTGGAAGATGTGCTCATTATAAAAAAATCGTTGTTATTATCTGGAAGTGATGACTCGAATATCAATATGCTCTGTTGTCCATCGCGGGCGAACCGTTACCTTTTCAGGATAAAATCCGAATGGTTCTGCGGGCTGAAACGGCTCAATGGAGCCCGGGTTCCATTGCCGTTCGGGATCGGGGTTCTTGCTGCCTGAAGGGATAAATGCGCTTATGGTATAGCTTCCGGGTGGGAGTGCCCCGAAAGAGTAGAGCAACATTCCCTTCTGGTCGCGCGATGCCGTTGTTCGGTACGATGCCGTTACACTTGAAGCCTCAACAATTACATACTGCCCGGAAGCAAAGCATGTTCCCGAGATGGTTCCAGTTTCACCAGTGGGAGGTAGTTTGCTCGCTGGTTTTATGAGCAGTCTGCCGGTGTCGCGGTGAAGTCTGGAAAGTCTGAAGAGAAGATCGGAAGAACCGGTTTGAATAATCGCAGTACTGCAGAGTGCACTCTCTTCTGATTCTGCATTGTAGCGCAGGTCACCGGTTCGATCGTTAACAGCAATTATGCGGTACAACCCTCTTGCTATGTTATTGAAACAAAAGACTCCTGAGGCGTCTGCCTGAATGAGATAATCCGGTTCTCTCTGCAGCAGGTTCCCGGTTTCGGTGATTCCCTGGGGTTCGGCAAATGCAAGTATCAGCGCATTTGTGGATGGAGAAAAGTCAGTGTTGATCACTTTACCACTGATTATGCCATTATCGATAACATTACCGGTCGAAAACGCAATGGTAAAAGGGGCTCGAAAGGCGCGGCCATTATTGTCCCTGAGCTTTTTGTCGAGGGTGAGAATATAGGTTCGGCCTTCTTTGAGGGGTTTGAACCCATTTATTTTTGCTTCTCTTCCGTTAACAGCAAGGTCATACTCGCCTATGGATGGAGAGATGATCATGGTATTAAGCAATTGCCGTACGGAAACTTCATGGTTGAAGGTCAGGCAGATTGTGTTCGTTGAGACATTGACGGCCAATGGTGCAGGGTCGGAAAGTATCACCTGTAATGGAGTTGTATCACGAGGGCCTCCTGAAGGTGGTCGATCAGAAGCGCATCCCCCGGCAAGCCATAGCAGGAGAATAAGGAATACATTCTTGATGCGGCTGGGAATTTGCATGAAAATCCTTTGGCTCCCTGGTGAGGGAGGCTCAATTGTATCTGTCTGTGAAAATTCGTAAATTAAAAACTAATGTAGTTCTATGAAAGCTTTTCATGAAAAATTATAGTTTGAGTTCCATATAGATGTCCAGAAGAAATTTTAAAGTTCTTTATGTCTCCGGTGAAGTCTCTCCTTTTGTAAGAATCAGCCCTCTTGCTGATTTTATGGCATCATTTCCCCAGGCAATTGAGGAGGAAGGATTCGAGGCACGGATCATGATGCCGAAGTATGGTACCATCAACGACCGGAAGTTCCGGTTGCATGATGTTTTGCGTCTGTCAGACATTGAGGTTGATCTTAAGGAAAAAGTCGATTTGTTGCATGTCAAGGTTACGGCGCTTCCCTCAAGCAAGATCCAGACCTACTTCCTTTATAACGAAAAATATTTCAAACGTAACGGACTTTTTACCGATATACATAACGGAATTGATCTGAAAGGGAGTACTGAGAAGGTTGTTTTTTTCAATGTAGGAGTGCTCGAAACTCTCCAGCGGCTTGGCTGGAAGCCTGATATTATTCACTGTCACGACTGGCATGCAAGCCTTATTCCCCTGCTTCTGAAGACGGTCTATGCCTCTCATGAGTTTTTCAAAGATATAAAAACGGTCTTTACCGTTCATAATATTTATCGTCAGGGTATTCTTCCCTTGAAGGCTTTCCAGAAACTGCTTCCTGAAGAGGTCTGTTCCGCGCTGCATTGCAGCGGTGATGAAGTGAATATGCTTTATACCGGCGTTGAACATGCCGACCTTCTGACGACGACGTCGAAAGTTTATGCTGAAGAAATTGTGCAGGATGGCATGCAGACATTCGGGCTTGGCAAGGTTCTTGAAGAGCAGCAGTCAAAGTTTTACGGTATTGTGAACGGTATAGATAGCAGGCAGTGGAATCCATCGGCGGATAAGCTCATCAAAAAACGGTACAGTATCGATCACATGGATGGCAAGCTTGACAACAAAAAAGCGTTGCTTGAAGAAGCGGGTCTACCCTACACCGAAGGTATGCCTGTCGTCGGGGTGATCATCAACTTTGACGAGTTTCAGGGAGCGGAGCTCTTGCAGCAAAGCCTTGAACAGCTCGTGGGTCTCGATATTCAGCTTGTGATCAGCGGTTCAGGTGACAAGAAATATGAAAAAGTGTTTCAGGATTTTGCTTTGGAGCATCCTGAGAAGGTGAGTGTCCATGCTGAATATTCCGATACCTTTTTACACCTTGCCATTGCCGGACTCGATATTCTTCTTATGCCCGGCATGATTGAATCATGCGGCATGATTCAGATGTTCGCCATGAACTACGGGACGATACCGGTGGCCTATGCCGGGGGCGGGATTGTTGAAACCATTGAAGAAAGTGATTCAGGATTCATTTTTTATGATTACACAGCAGACGCTCTTGTAGGCAAGCTTCAAGAATCTCTTGCCTGTTTTCATGATGAAGAGAGCTGGCAGCAGATGGTCACCACAGCTATGACCCGCGACTTTACCTGGAAAAAATCGGCTGAAGAGTATGATCAGTTGTACCGCGAACTTCTTGAAAAATAGGCTGTTATGGTGCAGACAATAAAGGTTCTGTTTCTCGATAGGGACGGCACCATAAATCAGGACACTGGTTCTTATGTTTTCCTGAAAGATCAGTTGAAGCTGATTGATCGCTCTGATGATGCTATTGCCCTTGCAAAAAGCGCGGGGTATAGGATTGTAATTATAAGCAATCAGGCAGGCATTGCCAGAGGTATAGCCACTGTCGGGCAGGTTGAAGAGGTAAACCGTTATCTTAATGAACTTCTTGCGGCCAAAAATGCAGGGTTTGACCGTTGCTATTACTGCCCCTTTCATCCCGATTACCCTCATGCAGACTATGACCGCTTTGCTGATTTCCGCAAACCGGCAACGGGTATGGTTGAACTGGCCATCAACGATTATTTAGCCGAAGGGTTTATTGTTGACAGAGGTGCATCGTTTTTTGTCGGAGATAAAACGCTTGATGTTGAGTGTGGTCTGCGTGCAGGGCTCCGGCCTGTGCTGGTCCGTACCGGTCACAATGAAGAAGAACTTTGCCGGACGCGGAATATTATTCCCGAATTTGTAGCGGACGATCTTTATCAAGCCGTTACGGAGCATATTCTTGCATGTTCCTGATCCGGTTTCTCCAGCTTGTGTCAGCCAAATCCCGTCATGCTGACGCTCTACCTCCACATTCCATTCTGCAAGGCGCGTTGCTCCTACTGTGATTTTTATCTGGTGACGGGCATGGAACACATTGATCTGTTTTTCAGCGCACTTTCTCTTGAAACAGCGTCACGCTCCGCCGATCTGAAAGGGCGGACTATTGGTGCTATTCACTTTGGAGGAGGTACTCCGTCCATGGTTCCTGTCCACTACCTTTCCGGATGGCTTGAGCAAATTGCGGCACTTTGCAGCTTTGCTCCTGATATTGAGATTGCGTTGGAGGCCAATCCTGAAGATCTTGACGAAAAGAAAATGGATGAGCTACAAGCAGCCGGTATAACGAGGCTTAGCATTGGCGCTCAGTCGTTTATGCCGGAAAAGCTGTATGCGCTCGGCAGGGCTCATACAGCACTCCAGTCGAACCTGGTAACTGCAAGTGCGCTTCAACGGTTTAAATCGGTAAGTGTTGACCTCATCTGCGGGGTTCCCGGTGAGAATCTTTCAATGTGGGAGGCCGATCTGTACAAGGCTCTGACGCTAAGGCCCCACCATCTCTCGGTTTATATGCTTTCGGTCGAGCCAAAGACCATTCTCCATCACCAAATAGCAAAAGGGATGCTCAGTGTTCCTGATGATGCCCTGCAGGCATCTCTCTATGAACATGCTCAGGGTGTACTGCTGCGTCAGGGGTACAACCATTACGAGGTCTCCAATTTTTCTCTGCCTGGCCATCACTCCATTTACAACCTTGCGACATGGAAGCGGGAGCCATACCTTGGCTTTGGCCCTTCTGCACACAGCTTTTTCCTTTCTGAAGAGCGTGAGGAGCGCACGGCAAACGTTTCAAGCCTTGTGCGATATCTCAGCGCTCCTACCGCCGCAGTTGCTTTTCGTGAAGAGCTTTCGGCTGAGGAACGCTTTACTGAACATGTTTTTCTCGCTCTTCGAATAAACAGTGGTCTGGATGTTGATTTTTTGCGAAAAGAAAATAAATTAGGGCAAGGCCTCTTACAATCAATTACCCGATTTGAAGAGAGAGGATGGATAGAACAGCAAGACGGGCGCCTTTATCTGACCGAAAAAGGTTTTTTGTTTGCCGATCTCATTGCCGAAGAGTTTATTTCAGGTTAATCCAATACTTCCGAGCACGCTTTACCTATGACACATCGGACAATTAACCGCGCACTTGCCGCCGTTCTTTTTCTTGCCGCTGAAGTTTTATATCTCCGCACCATGGCTCCCACCTTTTCTTTCTGGGATTGCGGAGAGTTTATTGCCACAGCCTACACCCTCGGGATTCCTCATCCTCCCGGAGCGCCGCTTTTTCTGTTGCTTGGGCGCCTTTTTTCCATGATTCCTTTTTTCAGTGATACCGGAGCAAGGGTTAACCTCATCAGTACCCTTGCAAGTGCCGCAACCATCATGCTGACCTATCTTGTCACGGTTCGGCTGATCATCATGTATCGCAAGAGTGATCCCAACCTCTGGAGCCCGGGTGAAAAAGTTTCGGCCTACGGTGGTGCCGTTATCGGCTCTCTTGCTCTTGCCCTGTCCGACAGTTTCTGGTTTAACGCGGTTGAAGCCGAGGTCTACGCACTTTCATCGCTTTTTACTGCACTGGTTGTCTGGCTCTTTCTCCGCTGGTACGAAGAAGAACCCAAACCCGGCCACGAACGCTGGCTGATGCTTGTCATGTACGTGATCGGACTTTCAATCGGCGTGCACCTGCTCAGCCTGCTTGCTGTTTTTGCTGTTGCACTGGTCTACTACTTTAAAAAATACCAGGTCACCCTTAAATCCTTTTTTCTGCTTATTACAGCATCATCCGGGCTGTTTTTCCTTATCTATATTGTTATCATTAAAGGGCTTCCAATTCTACTGCAACTGACCTCATGGTGGGGATTTCTTCTCTTTCTCGTCTTGCTTGGCTATGCCATATGGTATTCGCACCGGCATCGAAAGGCGCTCATGAACACCCTCCTGATGTCACTTTTTCTCATCATGATCGGTTATACCTCCTATGGCATGATCTATGTCAGGGCGCAGGCAGGGCCTCCCATCAACGAAAACAATCCATCCTCATCCGAAACCTTTTTCTCCTATCTCAACCGCGATCAGTACGGTGATATGCCGCTCTGGCCGAGACGCTGGTCACCCGAGCCGGCCCATCAGTACTTTTATCAGCAGTATTCGAGTGATCTCGACTATTTTCTCACCTACCAGATGCAGAAAATGTACTTCCGTTATTTTGGCTGGCAGTTTATAGGGCGTCAGCATGATATGGAGGGAGCGGGTGTTGACTGGTCAGTCTTGTGGGGAATTCCTTTCTTTGTAGGGATGGTCGGAGCGATAACCCATTTCAGGCGCGAGTGGAAAATGGGACTGGTTGTTACCGCTCTTTTTGTTCTGACAGGGGCAGCGCTTGTAATCTATCTCAACCAGACTGAACCTCAGCCGAGAGAGCGGGATTACAGCTATGTCGGAAGTTTTTTTGCTTTTGCCCTCTGGATAGGGATCGGAGTTGAAAGCATCTGGCAGTGGCTTCGAGAGCGATTGAAGTTTTCAACCCCGAGAAAGCAGATGCTGCTTGCCGTACTGACCATTACCAGCGGTATTCTCTTGATCAATGGCCGGATGCTGTGGGCAAACTACAGGGTGCACGACCGTTCGGGCAACTATGTTCCATGGGACTGGGCCTGGAATCTGCTGCAAAGTTGTGAAAAAGACGCCATTCTTTTTACCAATGGCGATAATGATACCTTTCCGTTGTGGTACCTGCAGGAGGTTGAACGGATCAGGACTGATGTACGTGTCGTCAACCTGAGCCTCGCCAATACAGGGTGGTATCTTGACCAGTTGAAAAATAGCAGCCCTCGTGGTGCAAAGCCGGTTGCGTTCAGTATGAGTGACGGTGAAATAGCCGATATTACTTATGTCCCTATTGACTCTGTTGATGTCAGGCTTCCTTCATCCATTGCCCGCCAGCAACTCTGGCGTGAATCCCGTCTCCATGGCATTGCGCTGCCCTCTGAACCGCTCGACACCTTGACGTGGCTTCTGAAGCCCGGATTGACCTACGATGGTCAGGGCTATCTTCGTCCGCAGGATATTGCTGTTTATGAGATTCTGATGAACAATTTTTCACGGCGACCAGTCTATTTTGCCTTGACGGTTGACCCTGAAAGCATGATCGGCCTTGAAAACTATTTGCGTCTTGATGGCCTTGCCTATAAGGTGGTGCCACTTAAAAGTGCCGATCCAATGAGTTTTGTCGATCCTACGCTGCTGTACCGCAACCTCGTAGAAGTTTATCGGTACCGTAATCTGAATAATCCTCAGGTTACTCTTGAAGAAACATCAAGGAGGCTCTGCGGCAACTACACGCCCCTGTTTGTTCGCCTTGCCCTTGAACTGGCTGCTGATCCGGAAGGAGTTCTTCCAATACACGGAGTTTCGGGAGCTGAACGAACTGTCCGGCGCGGAACTCTTGCGCTGCAGGTACTTGATACCTCAGCCAGGCTATTGCCTCTCACACAGTATCCTCTGAATCCTGAACTTGCAGGTTCGGTGATTGCTCTTTATGTTCGTCTTGGTGAAAAGCAGAAAACCACAGAGTATATCAGCTATCTGGAAAAATTGGGTCATCAAGCATCGCTGGCTTCTGATCCTCGACTTTACTATGTTCTTGCAAGGGCATATCGTGACATTGGCCGGCATGATGATGCAAAACGCATCATTGAATCACTTGCCAGAGAATTGAAACAACCAAAGCTGATAGACGAGTTTGAATCAATGAAGGAATAAATACTATGAAAAGTACTATACATCCAACAGCAGTTATCGGTCAGAGTGCCATTCTTGGAGACGGCGTTACCGTAGGTCCCTACACGGTTATTGAGGACGACGTCGAAATAGGTGAGGGCACCAAGATATGGCCTCACGTTCACATTGCCTCAGGCGCTCGAATTGGCTGTGAATGCAGGATCCATTCAGGAGCTGTACTGGCCACAGAGCCACAGGATCTCAAGTTTGAAGGGGAAAAAACCTATCTGTACATCGGAGACAGGACGGTAATCAGGGAGTGTGTTACCCTTAACCGGGGTACAAAGGCAAGCGGAAAAACCGTTGTTGGCAGTGATAACCTGATTATGGCTTATGTTCATGCCGGGCACGATTGTGTGATTGGCAACCACGTTATTATCGCAAATTCTGTTCAGTTTGGCGGCCATTGTGAAGTTGGCGATTATGCGGTTATTGGTGGACTTGCTGGTGTTCATCAATTTGTCCGGATTGGACGCTTTTCGATGATCGGGGGAATTGCCCGGGCATCACTTGATGTTCCGCCCTTTGTCATGGCCGGAGGGCACGACTCATTCCGCTATGAGGGTCTTAATTCGATTGGCCTGAAACGGAGAGGGTTCACTTCCGAAAAAATAAGCCTCATTAAGGATGCCTACAGGATTTTGTTTCAATCCGGACTTCTGCTGGCCAATGGTCTTGAAAAGGTCAAATCCGAACTCCCCCAGGAACCGGAAATTATCGAGATTCTTGACTTTTTTGCTTCAGGCGTTCACGGACGGAAATTTATCAAGCCATTTAAAAACTAATTGAAAGAGTGAACGGTATGATGCGATGGGCAATTGGTATAGATCTTGGAGGCACGGGAATCAAGGCCGCCGTAATTGGTGAGGAAAGAGGAATTCTGGCCGACAGGAGTGTGCTCACCGATACAGCGTCAGGGCCGATGGGGATTGTCGCGCAGCTTGCGGCAATTGTCGCTGATCTTTATAATGTTGCTTCCACAACTCTTGATTCCGCTGATTTCGCAGGTGTCGGACTCGGAGCTCCCGGTGCGGTCGATGCCGAAAAAGGAGTGCTGAGTTATCCACCCAATCTTCCAGGCTGGACTGTTTTTCCCTTGCGTGACGAACTGCAGAAAATGCTGCTGGAAAAAAATGGGCTTTCGATTCCGGTTTTTATCGATAATGATGCCAATGTTGCGGCGTTCGGTGAAGCAGTCTATGGTGCCGGCCGTGAGTTTCAGGATTTTCTTATGGTGACCCTCGGTACCGGTGTTGGAGGGGGAATTGTGCTCAACAGGAAGCTCTATCGAGGCCCTAATGGTACTGCGGGCGAAATAGGTTTCATGATCATTGATTTTGAAGCATCAACGCTTCATGCGGGAATACGTGGCACTCTTGAAAGCTTTATTGGTAAAAAGGGGATTGTCGATCTTGCTCGCCGGATGATCAAGGCCAGCCCATCAGGTTCCTCTGCTGGTCTCTTGTGCGGCCACGATTATAAAAAACTTTCTCCGCGCCATCTTTGTCGTGCAGCAAGGGATGGAGACGTTGTCGCACTTGCGGTATGGCAGAGGATCGGCTCACTTCTCGGCATTGGTCTTGCAAACGTTACGGCTCTGATGGATATCAGAAAATTTGTGATTGGCGGGGGAATTGCAGCCGCCGGAAACCTCGTTTTCGTTCCTGCCCTCGATCAGCTCAGGCGCTCGACGCTCCCTTCCATGCATGAAGGGCTTGAACTGGTGCCGGCGCATCTTGGCAACAAGGCAGGTATATATGGTGCCGCGGCCTTATGTTTCGGCTAACCAATAAGAGAGTTTGCCATGCGTGATCAACAGCTTCATTTACTCTTTCCCCATGTCTGCCTTCTTTGCAGAAAACTCCTTCTTCCGGGAGAAACGTATTGCTGCAGCTCCTGCATGGCAGAATTTGATCCGTTCAGCAGCCAGGATGCGGCAGAAGGGCAGTTGCGCCAAACCATTGCTTCCCATTTTGGCGAACAATTCCTGTTTGAACGGGGTTGGTGCCGTTACCAGTTTCATAAAAAGAGTTCGTTACAGCAAGTCCTTCATGCCATGAAATATGAAGGGCTTTTCAATATTGCCGGAAGCTTTGGCTTTCAACTGGGCGAGTGGATCCTTTCAGGAGGGGATACAGAGGATATAGATTGTGTTGTGGCGGTTCCGCTTCACCCGCTGAAAAAAATTGAACGATCATATAACCAGTCCGAAAAAATTGCTGAAGGTATCGCTCAATCGCTTCAAAAACCATTACGGAGAGATCTTCTGGTCAGAAAACGATACACCGTATCCCAAACCGGACTTTCCGCTCAGGAACGAAAAAGAAATCCCGAAGGGGCCTTTCAGCTCGCCAAAGGCGCTGTTGGCCGTCATGTGCTGCTTGTTGATGATGTTGTGACAACCGGCGCAACAATGGCTGCGGCTGCATCTGTACTGCGGGAAGGTGGAGCTGAAAAAATCTCCCTTGCTGCTGTTGCGTTAGCCATCAAGGAATAAATAAATATAATGGAACTCTTTTATACCTTATCCGAAAACATTGATCTTGATTCCGGGAGCCTGACGGTTGATGGTGATGAGTTTCATCATCTTGTGCGGGTTCTGCGAAAAAAAACGGGAGAGCGGATTCTTGTTACTGATGGCAATGGTTTGCGCTGCGAGGTCAGCATTTCGGATATCGGAAAAACTTCATTCAAAGGAGAAATTCTGTGCTACAGCCGGCTTGATCGGCCCAAAACCGAAGTGACCGTCGCTCTTTCCCTGCTCAAGGCGCCACAGCGGTTCGAGCTCTTTCTTGAAAAGGCAACCGAACTTGGAGTTACCTCCATCATTCCCATGATCACGGCACGGACGCTCTCTCAGCCATCAAGTGACAAAATCAAGGGAAAGCTCAATCGGTGGAGAACCATCATGCTTTCAGCCGCCCGGCAGTCAAAACGCCATTATCTGCCGCGGCTCACTGAACCGCTCTCCTTCAAGAATGTTATGGCACTTCAGGGTTTCGATCTCAAGCTGATTCCCTATGAGCTTTCAGAGGCGGCTCCCAGGGTGCAATGTTCCGGCAAAAAAATCCTCTTTCTCATTGGTGGTGAAGGCGGGTTCACTGCTGCTGAAGTGCAGGAATCCCATGCCGCAGGTTTTGGTGAAATCTCTCTGGGAAAGAGCATTCTCAGGGCTGAAACCGCCGGAATTTTTGCCGTCGCTTTTGTTCGTACACAGCTTCTTGAAGAGGAACGCATAGAGTGGTTTTAAGACTCATAAAAAAACGATCATGAACAGCACAAAAATACATCGCCTTATCCTTCTTTTTCTTCTTCTGTTTATTTCGGCCATTTTTTTTGCCATGATCCGCTATTTCTTCATGGCTATTGTTCTCGCAGCTCTTTTTTCGGCCCTGGCCATGCCGGTCTTCAACCGATTTGAACGCTGGTTCAGGGGTCGCAAAAGCCTGAGTGCATCCATGACCATTGTAACGCTGCTGCTCATTGTTTTCCTTCCCTTCGCAGCTCTTCTCGGTATTGTTGCCAAACAGGCAATCAGGATAAGCCGCATTGCCGTGCCCTGGTTGCAGCAGCAGATCCTCGAGCCAGCAGCATTCGATCAGCAGCTCCGTTCGCTCTCGTTTTATCCCGAACTACAGCTCTACCGTTCGGAGATTTTTCAGAAAGCAGGAGAGTTTGCCAGCAACACCGGTTCAATGCTTTTTAACTCCATTTCCACGTTTACCTATTCAGCGTTCAACGATATCTTTATCTTTTTTGTCTTTCTCTACACCATGTTCTTTTTTTTAAGAGACGGAAAACAGATTCTGGCACAGTTTCTCTCCTACCTCCCCTTGCCGCAAGTCGATCAGAACCGACTGCTCGACAAGTTCATTTCGGTGAGCAGAGCGACCATAAAAGGAACCATGGTCGTGGGTGCCGTGCAGGGTTCTCTTGCAGGCCTTGCCCTGCATTTTGCCGGTATTGACAGTGCTCTTTTTTGGGGCACCATTATGTCGGTGCTTGCGGTTCTGCCTGTTCTTGGATCGGCCCTTGTCTGGGTTCCGGCCGTCATCTATCTGGCCGCAACAGGGCAGTACCCGCAAGCCATAGGCGTTCTCCTTTTCTGCAGCATTGTGGTCGGTCAGATCGACAATATTCTTCGTCCTGTCCTGATCGGGCGCGACACCCAAATGCCGGAGCTGCTGATTTTTTTTGGCACACTTGGAGGCATAGGGCTGTTCGGGGTTTTCGGCTTCATTCTTGGTCCGATTGTCGCGGCGCTCTTTATGACGGTATGGGAGATGTACGGCGAAACCTTCAGTGAGTATCTCTATGAGATTAAAGGGGATAAACCTGCCGGGCCGTAGATTGGTGTCAGAAAGCACCAATAACGCCTGTGCCTGACGTCAAAGAAGCAACAAAAAAAGCGGCCATAAGGTCGCTTTTTTTGTTGCTCGAGTAAAAATGATCAGTTGCTTCTGACAACCTCTTCAGCCGCAAAGAAAAATCCTGCCTCGATGGCTGCGTTCTCAGCAGAGTCAGAACCGTGAACAATGTTCTCGCCCTTGCTGTCGGCATAAAGCTTGCGCACGGTACCTGCATCAGCCTGAGCTGGATCGGTTGCGCCGATAAGCGTACGGAAGTCGGCCACAGCATTCTCTTTTTCAAGAATAATCGGGACACATGGCCCTGAAGACATAAACTCTACCAATTCACCAAAAAACGGGCGCTCACGGTGTACGGCATAAAACTCGCCGGCAGTTTCCCGGGTGAGCTTGATTTTTTTCATGGCGACAACACGGAAGCCGGCGCGTTCAATTTGGTCGATAACAGCACCGATAAGCTGCTTCTTGACGCAGTCCGGTTTCAGGATGGTAAGCGTTCTTTCCATTTTGTTTGTATACATTTGTATTGGCGGAAAAAAAAGGTCGAGCGAAGATACAGAAATGCGCTGGATTATTGAAACTCATGCCGCTTCTATTCGTGGGGGGCTTGCAAGCAGAAGAAGTAATGCAGAGCAAAATCACGGCAGTATTCATTTTTTCCGGGAATCTGGTGGTTCCTTTCTCAATAGTTGCATTATTTTGAATTATACATTACTATACTATTGATACAATAATATTACGCATTCCGGTTGGATTCAACTCATTCTACCCATGCTCAAAATATTACATACCAAGCGAAAGGTCGTTCCCTATTTTATTCTTTTGCTTTGTCTTGCCTTGACCGTCATTATTTGGCGGGTTTCCAGCAACTTTATTCAAGCGCGCGCGCAGGAGAGATACCTGAATCGCACTGAAGAGATCACATCGGATATCACCAATAGAATTCAGGATTACGTAATGGTTCTGCGGGGAAGTGCTGCGCTCTTTGCCGGTTCCAAAGAGGTTACCCGGACAGAATGGCGGACGTATGTCGAACATTTTGGAGCGAGCAAGACTTTTCCCGGTATACAGGGGCTCGGTTTTTCCAAGATTATTCAGCCGGCGGAACTGGCGCAACACATCCAGCAGGTCCGGGCCGAGGGATTCCCTTCTTACACGGTGCGCCCTCCGGGTGAACGCGACGTGTACACATCCATCATCTTCCTTGAACCTTTTGATCTGCGTAACCAGCGTGCCTTTGGCTATGATATGTTTTCTGAGCCCGTGCGCCGCGCCGCCATGGAGTACGCGCGGGATAGCGATACACCCTCAATCTCAGGCCAGGTGAAGCTGGTTCAGGAAACCATGCAGGATGTCCAGTCCGGTTTTTTGATATATTTCCCCGTTTACAGGCTTGGCTTGTCGATAGAGAACGTCGAGGGGAGGCGCGCAGCGATTCTTGGATATGTTTACAGTCCTTTTCGCGTCAGCAATTTCATGCAGGGGATTTATCCGATCCCCGTGAGTGATATTGACATTCAAATCTACGATGGCACTGAGCTCTCCATATCCAACTTGATCTATAGCAACAAGTCTGTCGCATTGAATGAGAATGTAACGCCGGATTTTTCCAGCCGAAGGATCATCGATCTTTACGGTCATAAATGGACCCTGGTTTTTACGACACTTCCACTTTTCGAGTCTACCGTTGACAGATTCCAGTCGGGGGGTATTCTGATTATCGGGATAGTTATCAGTGTTTTTGCCTTTCTTTATGTTCGAACACAGGAAAATACACGTGAGCGTGCACTTGCTTTGGCGCAAGAGATTACTGTCGACTTGCGGAAGAGGGAAGAAGAACTCAGCAATAGCGAGGCTATGTGGCATGGATTAGTCAACGCTAATCCGGAATCTGTCTATTTGCTGAATACCAGCGGCGTAATCCTGGCGGCGAATGTGACCATTGCACAACGCCTTAGCCTGGATGTTCAGGGGATGATCGGCATGAATATCTTTGATCTCTTGCCGCCAACAGTAGCAATCGAAAGAAAAAAGCGCATGGACCAGGTGGTTGCTTCGGGCATGCCGATCCGATTTGAAGATATCCGTGGCGGAAGAAACATTGACAATTATATCCAGCCGATCTTTGACGGTAAGGGCGAATTGACTTGGCTCGCCGTTCTCGGTATTGACATTACCGAGCGCAAAGAGGCTTCAGATGTTTCTCTGCAAAAAGAACGCTTTGAAGCAATCATTGATGCAGCCAAGCTTGGTACCTGGGATTGGAATGTGCAAACTGGCGAAGTCGTTTTTAATGATTACTGGGCAGAGATGGTTGGATACAGCTCGGAAGAAATTGCGCCGGCCAGTATTCAGACCTGGAGGAATCTGGTTCATTCTGATGATTTGAAAAAATCCGATCTTTTGCTGGAAAAACATTTAAGGGGTGAAACGAACATTTATGAATGCGAATGCCGCATGAAGCATAAAGAGGGACAATGGGTCTATGTTCTGGATCGCGGTAAAGTGTTCACCCGCACTGCTGATGGGAAACCGTTGCGTGCGCTTGGCACACATCTGGACATCACCAATCTCAAACAAGCGGAAGAAGAAATTGTGCTTCAGCTTCAACGCGTGCAGGCCTTGCGGCAAGTTGACGTTGTCATCATGGGCGTCAACAATGTTTCCCTCGCGCTCAAAACCGTTCTCGAACAGATTCTTGCTGTCCTGCATGTTGACGCTGCCGATATTTTGTTGTTCAATCCCGATACACAAACGTTGGCGTATTTTGCAGGGCTAGGGTTTAGCTCAAAGAGCCTTGAACATTCAGAATCGAGAATCGGACAGGGAATTGCCGGGCTTGCTGCGCTTGAACAGAAAGTACAGCATATCTCTACTTTTGCCAGAGCTGACCGGGAAGTTGTTGGTGCATCTATCATCGAAGGTGAAGACTTTGTGGAATGCTACGCCATTCCGTTGATTGCCAAAGGTAATGTCAATGGTGTTTTGGAGATATTTCACAAAACGCCGTTTGATTTGGATGCGAACGGGTTTGATTTTCTGTCCGATTTGGCTACCCAATCTGCTATCGCGATCGATAACAACCGATTATTTAGCGGATTGCAGCGCGCCAACCAAGACTTGTTGCTGGCATACGACTCCACAATTGAGGGTTGGTCGCGAGCGCTGGATTTGCGTGACAAGGAAACCGAAGGTCACACTTTGCGCGTGACCGAAATGACCATCAAAATGGCGCGCATGGCAGGAATGACAGATGTAGAATTGGTGAATATGCGACGCGGTGCACTTTTGCATGATATTGGCAAGATGGGCGTGCCGGATAGCATCTTGCTCAAGACAAACAAACTGACCGAAGATGACTGGGCAATCATACGCCAGCATCCGGATTTTGCATTCAAAATGCTTTCGCCCATTGCTTACCTGCGCGAGGCGATCGACATCCCCTATTGTCATCATGAAAAATGGGACGGGAGTGGTTATCCGCGCGGATTGAAAGGTGAGCAGATTCCGCTGGGGGCGCGTCTCTTCGCTGTTATCGATGTATGGGACGCACTTCGCAGTGATCGTCCGTACCGCAAATCCTGGCCCGAAGATAAAGTGTTGGAGTATATCCGCTCACTTTCCGGAACACATTTTGACCCAATGGCAGTGAAATTGTTTTTGAACATAATCATTGAAAATGAAAAGAACCCGGGCTAACAGCGGTAGTGCCGCTTCGCGCAGATGCAATTTGCAGGCTACATCCCATTCATTCCGAATTCAGGTTGGTTTACGGAAAAATAGAGAGTCTCCAATCAGTGGGGAAGCATCCCTGCCACCTTTTTTTTTGAAGTTTTGAGGGCAAGCAGTGATTTTACAAGCAGATCAATCGATACGGCTGGATCGCCAGCTTCCATTTTTGCAACGCGGGATTGGCTTGAATGAATCATTCTTGCAAAATCTTTTTGAGTCAACCGGAGTGACTGACGGCGTTCTTTAAGATTCTGGCTCAAGGAGAGTTTTAATTCAATGAATTCGGTCTCTTCCTGGCTGAGTTCCAAGAATTCATCAACGCTTCCGATCTTCCACCCGGAAGCCTCAAGTTTCATCTGTTTTTCCTTGTTCATAACGGCTATTGATTACAGGTAAAGGGAATCGTATAAGCGAACACGCTTGCGACAACTATCCACGACGCTTTTAGGGGTCTGTTGAGTTTTTTTCTTGAATACCTCAAGGATCAAGATTGCATCATCATCTATCCTGTATAAAATTCGCCAGATAGAATTATCGTCAGTGATTCGCAACTCATGACATCTTGCCTCAACAGATGGCATCGGTCTTGACCACGGCATGGAAAGCAGATCTCCTTTTTGAAGGCGGCGCAATAAATATCCGGTTTCAATCCTCGCATGTTGTGACATTGGAGGAGTTTTGATCTCGCCGTGCAGCCATACAAGTGGCTTTTCATCAATCTTATGCATGTTTGAATATATGTCGAAATTGACATTTTTTCAAACAACGAAGATGCGTTGCACAATTATCGAGGGGAGCGAAGGAGAACGCCTGATAATTGCAAATAACACGTACATTTTGTTGCGGTATTTGTACCAGGCGCCCCCGCTGATTCTCACAAGCCATCACCGCTGTTTACTCCTGCATCTTTTCTGCGAAACTCATGCCGCATCGATTTTAGCCAGCAAGTCCTTCATCGGCTGATAGATAATCGGCAAAAAGTCGCTGTAGGCGAGCAGAACCTTACCCTCTTCATCAACAAGCACATAGGCGCGCTGCGACATGCCCAGGAACCCCAGGGCGTCGTAGGCTTTCGCGGTCTTTTTTTCC
>CAIPKT010000125.1 GCA_903865705.1 uncultured Chlorobiaceae bacterium | reverse complement strand
GATTCCGGGAAATTACCCTTGGCGTCAGCGGCCATGATGTATACGGCACCATGAAGTATGAAAGCGGCGTCCACCGCGTACAGCGCGTCCCCGACACTGAAACGCAGGGCCGTATCCACACCTCGGCGGTAAGCATTGCGGTTCTTCCTGAAGCCGAAGAGGTCGATGTCGAGATCCGAAGGGAAGATCTGCGATTCGACACCTACCGAAGCGGAGGAAAAGGCGGCCAGAATGTCAACAAGGTAGAGACCGCCGTAAGGATCACCCATATGCCGAGCGGCATTGTATGTGCCTGCCAGGAGCAGCGCTCACAGCTCCAGAACAAGGAGAGAGCCATGCAGATGCTCCGCACAAAACTTTACGACATCCAGCTTGCCGAGCAACAGCAGAAAAGGGCCGATTTGCGCCGTTCGATGGTCACAACCGGAGATCGAAGCGCCAAAATCCGAACCTACAACTACCCGCAATCACGCGTGACCGATCACCGTATTGGCTTTACCAGTCATGCGCTTCCGCAGATCCTGCAAGGCGACCTGCAAGACATTATCGATGCCCTCAAAATGCATGATCAGGCCGAACGCCTTCAGGCAGAACTCTTGTAATCAAACTCTCCCCAAGAAGTCCAGCTTTTCGGAGAAGAAAGTTTGTCGCTAATTCTCCTTATATTTTTTTACTGGTCAAAGGTAAGGCGTGTTACCAGTATACTCGAATGAAATGAAACCTATGAGGCAACGATCATGGAAATGGATGCGACTGGAGTAAGCAAAGGCGACTGGATATTTCAAGGGGAATTCAATCGCATAACAGACTATCTTTCAGACCAGAAAAAAATACTTGGGTTCAACCCTTTTTGCCACAGCGTCGAACTCACCAACATTGAGAACGTCTATAAATGGCTTTTTCGTGTTACCGATCCGCAGAACAACCCCTTCGATGTCATCTTTTTTGTCGAACAGAGCGAAGAACTTCTTGTGGAACTGCCGGAACACATGGAATGCACAGACCCGGCAGAGCTTTCTGACGAAATAATCAACCTCTACACCATCGGCAAAAAAATACACTGGAAGCACTATCCAGTCGCTGCTCAAATTGAAGATCCCGAAAAGTACCTTTTTGAGGCAAAAGCCTTTGCCGATATGTACATGCATCCCTTAAAGGACAACAAAACCAGAGTTCAGTTCGACTTGAAAATTGATGTCCGGTTTATTCTGTACCCTGCCTTCCGAATCATTCCTGAAAAGATACTCCACGCCATGACCAATGCCGGCATGTCCATGATCATGCAGACCGCAACCAACAAAATGTTTCACTCAATTTCCAAAGACTTCGAAAACACTCCTTACCTGTAAAAGGAAGAACGGAAAAAGTCATCGCAGGGTGTCCGGATAGGAAAATCCCGCTTACAAAATTGAAGAAAATCTTATAACCCATCAAGTACTTTAAATCTCTCGTTCAATAGTAAATATTTAATTTTGATTATACTTGATTTATTGCGTTTAATAATATATAAACTACGCCATAAGTGCGCGAGTAGATAAAAAGCTATACTTATATCAAACCCTGATTCAACAAAACCATAATCTGACGACACAATTTTACAAGCGTTGCCATTACAACCATTTATTAAACCTCTTCTCGTCACCATCCCGATCTTATCGCTCATTTTCAGCTATCACGTTATCAAGCATTTTTTTCTACT
>CAIPKT010000124.1 GCA_903865705.1 uncultured Chlorobiaceae bacterium | reverse complement strand
TTGACGTTTTAGCAAAAATGACAATGATAGTCAGTTTTGAAATGGTGGGTTAAGTTTCGCTAAATGAAAGTGATTACCCGAAGAACCTTCCTGGCAGGTAGGTATTCAAGGACTGCTGTATTCCTTGTTAGATTGCCATCGGGACGCTGAACCTCCAGCATAAGGTTGAATTTCATAACCTCATGCTCTTCAAGGAATACCAAGTTATAGATGTAGTTGGAAGACAAATTAGACTTAATAAGTGCTGTAATGTTGTCTCGGCTGGCATCGGTCAAGCCGGCCTTCTTTAGTTTACCGGCGTTTTTCAGGTAGTCGTGCTTCGCATCATCGAGGTGCACTGTGTAGTCGTCAAAAAGAGCCACTTTATTGGAAATGGCGTTCAGTGCGAGTTCTGTGTCGATCTGGAATCCTTTAAACGACGGGCGCTCAATCTTGAATGCCAGAAAGATTGAAAAGTAGCACTCCTGTAGGCTAACCACTTTGTAGCCGAAATCTTCTAACGGAAATGGCGTGATGTTGATGTTCTCAGAATTATCACGATCATCTTCATGCGCAACGATGAGAGTTTTTTCGTTTTTTAGGATAAAGTTTACAACACTTAGGGAAATGTATGTTTTGGCACGAGATCCAATTGTAGTCAGAATGTGTCCGAGGTAAGCCTGGCAGTTTGCAAGATTTTGGTGTAAGCGTTGGAGCGCTGCATTGGAGAGGTTGTTTATGTAAACGCAGTACAGTAGAGTTGAGTTTTTGAACGTGAAGGGTCGAGATAAAACCATCGACTCGAGAAGAATCTCAGCGACTAAGTACTGATCGTTCCCGAGGAGGTCGCCAGCCAATATGCTTTGCTTTGATTTCGCCTCAAGCAATGGCAGAATTTGCCTGAACGTCTCGTGACCATAATTATCAGATTCAAATGCCGTTGAGTCAAAAATAAATGCAGCTTCTTGCTTATCCAGGCTTGGGACAAGTGCTGATTTAAGCTTTTCGTACTCGATACCTTTTAACTTCAGGATATCGATCAGCTCCGTGTGGAGTTCTTGAATCTCACAACGCATGCGCTGCGCTGAAATACTGAAGTAATCTCGCGTCACTTCCAGTCTGCAATTACTGCGCGAATTGAGGGTGAAGATGGTTGGCATGCACTTTAATTAAACCAAAAAATAATGAGATTTATCCGCCTTAACTAACTCAAAAAGACAATTTCTCATTGTGCTAGCAAAGAACCCACACATGCGCGGCACTGTGCTTCGCTCTGTTTGCGCAGCCAGCCGAAGCCTGACGCCTGTAGTCGGAAATTAAAAATGAGCCAATTTCGGAAATTAGCAATCACCCAGGGAGAGGCATGAGATTACGTCATTTCAAAATGATTTGCAACTACTTTTTGACGCGGTAGTTGTTTTTTTCTACGGTTGGCCCCTCCTTCCGGCGGTTGTTGTTGATCGAAAATAGTTGTACGGTGTTCGAGCCGGTAGCTCTTTCCGGTCAGTTTAATGACTTCGCATTTGTAGAGCAGCCGGTCAAGCAACGCTGTTGCAAGAACCTCGTCGCCAAGCATCTCTGCCCACTCTTTCGGACTTTTATTGGTCGTAATGATGAATGAGGTCTGTTCATGCAGTTGGTTAACAAGCTGGAACAGACCGACGGC
>CAIPKT010000123.1 GCA_903865705.1 uncultured Chlorobiaceae bacterium | reverse complement strand
GGTTGCGGCCCGTCAGGTTCTTGCCTCGACCGGTCAGATCAAGCTGATCAGCACCTACAACGATCTCTTTGCAGAGCACGGACTGGTTACCGCACAGATCCTGGTCACCAAGAGCGATTTCAGCGACCGCCTGCACTACCTCAACATGCAGACCTGCTTTACCTCACTTTTGCAGCAGAACATCATTCCGGTCGTCAATGAAAACGATGCCGTATCGGTGACCGAATTGATGTTTACCGACAACGATGAGCTCTCAGGGCTTATTGCCTCCATGATGGATGTGGAGGGCTATATTATTCTTTCGCATGTTGACGGCCTGTTTGACATGAAAACAGGCAACGGGGCCATAATCCCTGTCATTGACCCCTCTACAAAACATTTCCACCAGTATATTAATCCGGGGAAATCCGAATTCGGAAGAGGTGGAATGCTGACCAAGTGCCACATCGCACAGAAGCTTTCACGCCTCGGCATCACCGTCCATATCGCCAACGGCCGCACTCCTGGTATTCTTCTCTCGATTCTTCAGGGAGAACAAAATGGAACAAAATTTCTGCCGCAAAAAGCAACCCACGGCCCAAAACGGTGGATTGCCAACAGCGAAGGGATGGAAAAGGGAGCGGTCACCGTTAACATGGGCGCTGAAATGGCGCTGGTTGCTGGAGATCGAGCCAACAGCCTGCTGCCGGTCGGTATTGAGTCGGTTGAAGGGCGCTTTCTTAAAGGCGACATCATCAAGGTATGCGCCACGGACGGAACCATCATCGGCTACGGCATGGCGCAATACAGCTCGGAAAAAACTTTGTCCATCATAGGGCTGAAGGATCAAAAGCCCCTGATTCACTACGATTACCTCTATATAACCACCTGAACACCGTCCGACATGAAGGAAACGATAACGAAACAGCTTCGCGCCGTCCAACAGGCAAGCAGGGAGATCATCACCCTCACCGACGAGGCGATCAACCGCCTGCTCTGCGCCCTTGCCGACAGCATACCTGCTCACCAGGGTGCTATTCTCGAGGCGAACCGGAAAGATATAGAACGGATGGACCCTTCAGACCCGATGGTTGACCGACTGCTGCTGAACGTATCGCGGCTTGATGCCATCGCTGCTGACATTCGCAATGTGGCTTCACTCCCCTCTCCGCTTGATACGGTGCTGGAAAATCGGGTGCTGCCGAACGGCCTCAACCTGAGAAAGGTCACTGTTCCGATAGGGGTGATTGGCATTATCTACGAAGCAAGGCCTAACGTCACCTTCGACGTCTTTGCGCTCTGCCTGAAATCAGGCAATGCAACCGTGCTGAAAGGCGGTAGCGATGCCATGTACTCCAATATCGCCATTGTTGAGCTTATCCATAGCGTTCTGAAGGAACACGGCTTCAACCCCGATACCATCTACCTGCTCCCTGCAGAACGTGAAGCGGCAGCCGTCATGCTCAACGCGGTCGGCTACATCGACATGATCATCCCGAGAGGAAGCCAGAAGCTGATCGACTTTGTCCGCAATAACGCAAAGGTTCCGGTCATCGAAACCGGCGCAGGGATTGTGCATACCTATTTCGACAAAAGCGGTGAACTTGAGCTGGGCAAAGAGATCATCTTCAACGCCAAAACCCGCCGACCCAGTGTCTGTAACGCGCTCGATACACTGGTGATCCACCGCGACCGCCTTGGTGACCTCCCCGCTCTTGTTGAACCACTTCTTGAAAAGCAGGTGTTGCTCTTTGCCGATGAACCGGCTTTCCTGGAGCTGCAAGGCTTCTACCCCGAGGCACTGCTCCATCGGGCAGAACCAGAACATTTCGGCACCGAGTTCCTCTCCCTTAAAATGTCGGTTAAAAGCGTTGCCTCGCTTGACGAAGCGCTTGAGCATATCGCCCTCTACAGCTCACGCCACAGCGAAGCCATCATCGCGACTGACCCCGAAACAACCGCCACCTTCCTGAAACGGGTAGATGCCGCCGTGGTCTATGCCAATACCTCAACCGCATTCACCGACGGCGCACAATTCGGCCTTGGCGCCGAGATCGGCATCAGCACACAGAAGCTCCACGCAAGAGGGCCAATGGGGTTGAAAGAGCTGACCACGTATAAATGGATTATTGAAGGAAACGGCCAAGTGAGGCCGGTGTGAGGGGTGGGGATGTGCTTGGTGGTTTTGTTCATTATCTTTTCCTTTCTTGCTTTATGATATCATATTTAGTATCATATACCTTGTGAGCAAAACTGATAAAATCCTTCATCAGATGCAAAACAATCCCCTTGATTGGCGGATTGATAGTCTGAAAACCGTTGCCAGCGCTTACAATATTGAATGGCGACAACGCGGTACAAGTCACGTCGTTTTTGTACGCACTGATGGTCGGACGTTACCTGTACCTGCTCATAGGCCAATTAAACCGATATACATTAAGAAATTTGTTGATTTTGTAATGGATTGAGCTATGAAAGATTTAAGCAAATACCCATTTGAAATTCGTCCCCTTTCAAAAAAAGAGGGCGGTGGTTATCTGATTTTATTTACTGACTTTTCTGAATGTATTTCAGATGGCGAAACAATAGCGGAAGCAATTGAAAATGGTATGGATGCCTTACAAGAAACCATTTCGGCCCTGGAAAGCTTAAACATGCCTGTTCCAGAACCAGATAGTGGTGGCACGCACAGTGGCAAGTTTATTCAGCGGGTTCCTAAAAGCATTCATTCCCGTTTGGTTATGAGAGCAAAACAAGAGGGTGTCAGCATGAACACTCTTGTAACATCCATGTTGGCAGAGAGCTTAGGCAAACGCGAAACGGTGTAACAAAAAATTGACAATGCTTGAAGCAAAAAACATCAGCAAGTCTTACACCCTTCCGGGCAAGAAAAGCATCGAGATCCTTCGCGGAGTCAATCTCGCGCTTGGAGAAGGTGAGATGGTGACCGTCATCGGAGCGTCTGGAAGCGGGAAAACAACGTTGCTGAACCTGCTCGGCACCCTCGACACGCCCGACAGCGGTGAAATCCTTTTTGACCGGGAGCTGCTTTTCAAGGATAAAAAATACACCCTTTCCCAAAAAGCGCTGGCAAAGTTCCGGAACCGCAAAATAGGCTTTGTCTTTCAGTTCCACCACCTTCTTTCCGACTTTACCGCCCTTGAAAATGTGGCGATGCCGGAATTCATCGCCACCGGCAAACTCCCTCCCGCAAAAATACGGGCCGGAGAACTGCTCTCAAGCCTCGGCCTCTCTGAACGCTTCGACCACCTCCCTTCGGAACTATCCGGCGGTGAACAGCAGCGCGTCGCCATTGCCCGCGCCCTGATGAACAACCCGAAACTGATACTTGCCGACGAACCAAGCGGCAACCTCGACAGCCAGAACAGCCGCATCCTTTACGAACTGATGGCCAAGCTGAGCAAAGAGCGCCGCACCTCATTCATCATCGTCACCCACAACGAAGAGTACGCAGTTCTTGCCGACCGCTGCCTGCGTATGGAGGGCGGGCAGTTACATCCTTGCGGGAGGTGAGGCAAAAAATACTGAAACATAACATGATTTAAAATATGCCTGAAATAGCCAGATTTTACGGAATTGTCATTAAATTATTCTTTGGTGACCACCCTCCACCGCATTTTCATGCCGTCTATGGAGAACATATTGGATTGTTCAATATTGAGACCATGGAAATGATTGAAGGTGATTTACCCGGCAGAGCACGAAAGCTGGTCAACGAATGGGCCAAAATGTATCAGTCTGAGTTAAAAGAGATGTGGAATAAACAAGAATTTCACAATCTCCCACCACTGGATTAGTATGATGAATCATCCAAAAATCATAAGTGCAACAGCAATTGATGATCATTCACTTCTCGTTGAATTCGATAATCATCAGAAAAAAACTTATGACATTAACCCCTTGCTTGATAAGGAGATGTTTGCTCCGTTGAGAAACGTAGCATTGTTCAAAGCAGTGAAGGTTGATGCAGGTGGTTACGCGGTTATCTGGCGGAAGGATATTGATATCAGTGAGCATGAATTGTGGGTGAATGGCAAAACAATGCCGTAATACGCTGGTTTCTATGATAAACACATGCGTTTGGATGATGAATAGTTGAACCCGTTACGCTGAAAAATAGCAACAGACAGGAGAAAACAGCATGACTACATTGCTCAATAAGGCATTTAAAACGGCGGCAAACCTGCCAGCGGTTGAGCAGAACGGATTGGCAAAATGGCTTCTGGACGAACTCCATTCTGAAGCGAAATGGCAAAGAACATTCGCAGAATCGGAAGACATTCTTGAGAAGCTTGCCGATGAGGCACTGGAAGAAAAACGAAAAGGAAAAACGACTCCCCTTGATTATAGTCGCCCTCCATTTCAAGCGCATCCACTCAACACGCCCAATCTTTTCAGCTCGGATTAACATAGACTATCGAGCTGTCGGTATAATGGCCGACGACCAGATTACCTGGTTCTGGATTGGTTCGCATGCTGACTACAACAACCTGCTGAAACGACTGAGGAATTCATAAAAAAGATCACTTGACACCATGATTGCAGCTCACGCAAAGGCGCTGAATGCCGTGCTTGTGACCAATAACACCAAAGAATTCAATCGAGTAAAAGGGTTAACCACTGAAAATTGGGCTGCTTTATAAACATCTGCAACCATGCATGAAAACACGACACTGATCGCCCCGGAAACTTTCGCCAACAACGGGCGTATGACCTCTGTTAACCGCCACTTTCTTGAGGTAAACGGCTTCAATGTCCACTACCGGATGGCCGGCACCGGAAAGCCTCTCGTTGTGCTGCTGCACGGGAGTTTTCTGAGTCTGCGGTCATGGCGACTGGTGCTGGATGAGCTGGCGAAAACGACAACGGTTGTGGCATTTGACCGCCCAGCTTTTGGTTATACTTCGCGCCCTCTGCCTTCAGAAGCGACGGGGGTCAGTTACACTCCTGAGGCACAGTGTGACCTCGTAATCGCTCTGATAAAAAAACTGGGTTTCAGCAAAGCGGTTCTGGTTGGCAATTCAACGGGTGGCACCCTGGCGCTTCTCTGTGCTCTGCGCTATCCGCAGCATGTGGAGGGGTTGGTGCTTGCCGGCGCCATGATTTACAGCGGTTATGCCACCAGCGAAGTTCCTGCGTTCATTAAGCCCGCCATGAAAGCCATGACCCCGCTTTTTTCCAGGCTGATGAAATTCCTTATCACCAGACTGTACAACCGGACTATTCGCGGCTTCTGGTATAACAAGACGCGGCTCGGCGATGATGTTCTGGCCGCGTTCCGCAGTGACCTGATGATTGGCGACTGGTCGAGAGCCTTCTGGGAGCTTTTTTTGGAGACACATCATCTCCGGCTGGAGAGCCAACTGAAAACCATGTCGCTGCCATCCCTGGTTATTACCGGTGAACACGATCTTACGGTAAAAACAGAGGAGAGTATCCGGCTTGCTGGTGAACTTCCCTGCGCGGAGCTGGTGGTTGTGCCGGATTGCGGGCATCTTCCACACGAAGAGCAGCCCGAAGCCTTTCTTGTGGCCATCAGGAACTTTCTGAAAAAAGTCGCTGAGTAAAATGAGCCTGAAGAAAAACGACCAAAATAAACTTGACGGCAATCAACTGAATTGAGCCCGGTTAATCAATATTTTTCTGGCAGCACAAATTATTTGTCAATAAAATAGTTAGATTTCCAATATAAAATCCAACTTTCCGACAAACATACACATTGAGCTATGACACAAGTCCGCGTTAGAAACAAGCACCAGATCACCATACCTGCCCGGATTGCTGAATCGGCTAACATTAAGCCGGATGACATGCTTGAGGTATCTTATAGTAACGGAATTGTGACACTGATCCCGGTAGCAAGAAAAAAACGGAAGGAATCAGCTATGGGTTATGCGGGTATAGCACGGGGCATCTGGGGTAAAACAACTCTGGAAATTGATGCTGAACTCAATAAAAGTCGTGATTCATGGGAACGATAGCGGAAACACTCAAACGGCTACAGGGCCACAAAGTCTATCTGGATACTAATGTTTTTATCTACTTTCTGGACCGTAATCCCGATTATTTTCGACTGGTTGCGCCGATAATTGAAGCTGTAGAGTCAGGATTAATCATCGGCTGCACGGGAGACGTTACCATTGCTGAAATATTAGTCAAACCTTATCAATCCGGTAACCTCGAACTGGTGGCAAGTATCAAGGCATTTTTCAGAATGGAGAATTTTTTGTCGATATATCCCCATGATGCAGAAACATTTGACCTTGCGGCTCAATCAAGAGCAAAGTACAACCAAAAATTTATTGATGCGCTGCATTATGCTACGGCAATCCGGTATGGTTGCACCTTTTTCATAACCAACGATTGCAGCATCAAGTCAGGCAACTCCCTTGAAGTTATTCTTCTATCATCATGTACATTCTGACAACGAATAGCTGAATCATGAACGAAAAAGCTGCGCTTTATAAAATAGGACCGATTACCCTTGCGCCTTCGGTGCTCCCCCGCCACGCCCTGACCTATCTTTATGCCGCGTTTTTTTCTATCGGGCTGGTCACCTTTGTCTCGATCGGGCAGGCTTATATCCTCAATGAACACTTGAAAATTCCGACTTCACAACAGGGAACCGTCAGCGGCAATCTGGTTTTCTGGACGGAAGTTGTTACGCTGCTCTTTTTTGTGCCTGCCGGAGTGCTGATGGACCGGATAGGTCGGAAACCAGTGTACAGTGCCGGATTTGTTCTGCTCGCACTTGCTTATGCGCTCTACCCGCTCTCACGCTCGATTGGTGAGCTGACTCTTTACAGGATGATCTATGCGCTTGGCATCGTTGCTGTTACCGGTGCGCTCTCGACCGTTATGATCGACTACCCGGCCGAACGGTCACGGGGAAAACTGATTGCCATGACAGGCTTTCTCAATGGACTCGGTATTGTGGCGCTGAACAGCTTTTTCGGTGGGATGCCGATGCGGCTTGTGGCAAAGGGATTCAGTGGCATTGATGCCGGCCTCTATACGCACCTTGCGATTTCCGGAGTAGCTCTTGTTTCGGCCGTGGTTGTCGGCTTTGGCCTCAAAGGGGGCACGGAGGTCAGCAAAAAGGATCGCCCGGCTCTTGGCTCTCTTGTCACCAGCGGCATACGGTGTGCAAAAAATCCGCGAATTCTTCTCTCTTATGCGGCCGCCTTTGTTGCTCGAGGTGACCAATCCATTATCGGCACCTTTCTGCCTCTATGGGGAACAACTGCCGGAATTGCCATGGGGATGGCGCCTGCCGAAGCGGTCAAAAAGGGAATGATGATTTTTATTATTTCACAGGGTGCGGCACTGCTCTGGGCACCGGTTATCGGACCGCTTATCGATCGCTGGAACAGGGTTACTGCACTGACAGTCTGCATGGGACTGGCAAGCGTCGGCTATCTTTCGCTGGGACTGATCGGCAATCCAAATGAACCCGGCTCAATTGTCTATTTCATTCTTCTGGGAATAGGGCAAATCAGTGCTTTTCTCGGCTCGCAGTCACTCATTGGGCAGGAGGCGCCAAAGGCAGAACGAGGGTCGGTTATCGGGATGTTCAATATCAGCGGCGCCGTGGGCATTCTTATCATCACCACGCTCGGAGGAAGATTGTTTGACTCCATGAGCCCAAAGGCGCCATTCATTGTTGTCGGCGCCATCAATGCTCTGGTCATGCTGGCCGGTATCTATGTTCGCATCAAGTTTCCGGCGAAAACCGATCATTCAGGCGCGCATCAGCACTGAACAAATATGGTTGATCTCCTCATCCTTGAGGTAAGGGTGCATCGGGAGCGAAAAAATTCGGCTGCTCAAATCTTCCGAAATGGGAAAATCGCCAGTTTTATAGCCAAGAAAATCATAGGCTTTCTGGAGATGGAGGGGAATCTTGTAATAGATCATCGTTGGAATTCCCTCCTGTTGTAAAGCCAGCATGAGCTGCTCCCGCTCTTCTGTTGAAGCGGCAAGTACCGAGTACTGAGCCCATGCCGAGCGGTAGTGGGTTGGAATACGGGGAACGACAACCCTTCCCTGCAGCCTCTCACTGTAAAGGTCGGAGATACGCTGACGTGCTGCGAGCTCATCGTCAAAAATGGTTAGCTTCTCGAGCAGCACTGCTGCCTGGATTGTATCAAGCCGTCCATTGATACCAATACGGTCATTGCTGTACTTATCGACACCGCTGCCGTGTACCCTTATTGAGCGCAAAAGAATATCGAGCTCTTCGTCATCGGTAAAAATCGCTCCCCCATCGCCATAACAGCCAAGTGGTTTGGCCGGAAAAAACGAAGTAGCACCGACAAGGCCAAAACTGCCCGCCCTGCGCCCCTTGAAACTGCCTCCGAAACTCTGTGCGGCATCCTCAAGAATCCAAAGCCTGTAAGCGTCAGTAACGGCTTGGAGACGGCCATAATCTGCCGGTAGCCCGAAGAGATCGACAGGAATGAGTGCTTTTGGTTTCAATCCCCGCTGCACAGCATAATCAACGGCATAGCCGACAAGATCCGGATCCATATTGAATGTATCGGGAGAAACATCAACAAAAACCGGGGTCGCTCCTGCCAGGCTGATCACTTCGGCAGTTGCAACAAAGGTAAAGGGTGTTGTAAGCACAGCATCACCCGGGCCTACACCTTTGGCAAGGAGAGGCATAAGCAAGGCGTCTGTTCCTGAAGAGCAGGAGACGCAGTACCGTGAGCCGACATAGGATGCCAGACTTGATTCAAGCTCGGTCACTTCCGGACCCATGATAAACTGACCTCGATCCAGAATGCCTTCAATGCGATGAAGAAGTGCTGCCCGTATCCGTTCTTTCTGCGAAAGCAGGTCGATAAACTGCATAACTGTTACTGGTTGAAATCATTAAAAACTGTTGTTCAAAATACAGATTCATTTTATTCTTTTAGACCATCGCGCAAATTCTTTCAAAAGATAATTTTTTTATACACTTACCCCAGCCGTCGCCCTGTTGTTGCGCCCTATCTGTTTTTTTATGTATATAAGCCCATTAACCCTGCGTATGCAGCACAGTAATTTGGAAATTGACAATCAGCCAGCGATGAGCTCCTTCTACTTTCTCGGTATCGGCGGTACAGCAATGGCGTCGGTTGCCGTTGCCCTTTCCCATGCAGGTCATGCCATCAGCGGCTCTGATACGCAGCTCTATCCACCTATGAGCACCTATCTTGACGACCATAATATTCGCTACTTCACTGGCTTTTCAGATAAGAACCTGATTAGCGCCTCACCGGATATCGTCGTTGTCGGCAATGCAATAAGCCGGGGAAATCCGGAACTCGAATATGCCCTGAACTATCATCTTGAGCTTCTCTCCATGCCGGAACTGGTCCGGCGTCATCTGATTTGCGACAACACGTCCATTGTGGTGGCTGGCACCCACGGCAAAACAACCACTACTTCGCTTGTGGCATGGCTGCTGGAACATGGCGGGCTTAAACCGGGATTTCTGGTTGGCGGCATCCCTGAAAACTTTTCGATAGGATGCCGGGCTTCGGGACGAAGCGAGGATGGCTTTTTTATAACCGAAGGTGATGAGTACGATACCGCCTTTTTTGACAAGCGAAGCAAGTTTCTCCTTTACCGCCCCGACATCGCCATCATTAATAATATTGAATTTGACCATGCCGATATTTTCGACTCTCTTGAGGATATCAAACGCAGTTTCAGGCTCTTTGTCAACCTGATTCCCGAAAACGGCACCTTACTGGTGAATGGTGATGACAAGGTCGCCCTCGAAATTGCATCAAAGGCATTCTGCCGGGTTGAAAGGTTTGGCATGACCACAGAGTCTGATTGGAGCGCGCGCAACATATCCACGGACAGCGAAACATCAACTTTTGATCTTGTCTATCAAGGAGTTCTCCTCGGAACCATCAGCGTTCCGCTTTTCGGAAATTACAATATCATGAATGCCTTGGCTGCAATCGCTGCCGCAACCCGGTGCGGTCTCCCTTTTGAGGCTATCATGCGCGCCATGCCCCTCTTCAAACGCCCCAAACGCCGTATGGAAATTGTAGGGAGCTACCCGGGCAACATAACCCTTATCGAGGATTTCGCCCATCATCCGACCGCCATCCGGGTGACACTTGAAGCTCTCGGAGATCTTTATGCCGGGCGACGTATTGTCACCTGTTTTGAACCTCGCTCAAATACAACCACACGGAATATTTTTCAGCAGGAACTTGCCGAATGCTTTGACCCAGCCTCCATTGTGGTCATGGGAAAGGTTCACAGGCCTGAACGCTACGCGCCTGAAAAATCGCTCGATACCCAGCAACTTAAGGATGAGCTGGAGCAAAAGGGGAAAACCGTCTTTCTTGCCGGAAAAAATGCGGCCAGCTATCCTTACGATATTGTAGAGTTTCTTCAACCGCTCCTGAGAGAGGGAGATGTGGTCGTCTTGCTCAGCAACGGAAGTTTCGGCAACCTGAAAAATCTTTTAACCGAAAGTTTTCAAAAAAATCCCTGAAGAATTCCAGTTTCAAATCATATCTTAGAGTTTATTTTTTGCCGCAAAAGAGAAGTTCGTGCGGCAGTTTTTCATGACGATCAATACTAACGCAAGACAATACCGGAAAGATATTATGGCAAAAGTGAAAGTCGGCATTAATGGATTTGGCCGCATCGGGCGTCTGGTTTTTCGCCAGGCATTGAACAACCCGAATTATGAAATAGTTGCAATCAACGACCTGTGTGACCCAAAAACCCTCGCACACCTTCTCAAGTATGATTCAACTCACAAAAAATTCAATGGCGAAATTAGTGTAGAGGGCAATAATCTTGTCGTCAATGGCAAGGTTATCACCATTATCGCACAGCGTGACCCGGCATCACTTCCATGGAAAGAGCTTGAATGTGACCTGGTTGTTGAATCAACCGGCCTTTTCACCTCAAGAGAAGCTGCTTCGAAGCATATTACCGCAGGCGCAAAAAAAGTTATTATTTCAGCTCCGGCAAAAGACAAAATTGACGCCACCATCGTGCTTGGTGTCAATGGCGACTCCATTACCGGCAAAGAGGAAATCATTTCAAACGCAAGTTGCACGACCAACTGCCTTGCTCCGATGATGAAGGTGCTTGAAGACAGTTTCGGCATCGAAAAAGGATTCATGACAACGGTTCATGCCTACACCAACGACCAGAACATCCTTGATCTTCCGCACTCCGATCTTCGTCGTGCCCGTTCAGCAGCATTATCCATCATCCCTACCAGCACCGGTGCTGCAAAGGCTATTGGAGAAGTTATTCCTGAACTGATCGGCCGCCTTGACGGTTTCGCCATGAGAGTACCAGTACCAGACGGTTCCGTCACTGACGTTACCGCTATTCTCAAAAAGCCTGCAACAAAAGCAGAGATCAATGCTGCCATGAAAATCGCTGCAGACGGACCTATGAAGGGATTCATGGAATACTGTGAAGATCCTATCGTTTCACAGGACATCGTCGGCAACTCACATTCATGTGTCTTCGATTCCCTGCTGACCATGAGCTCTGGCAACCTTGTTAAGGTAGTCGGCTGGTATGACAACGAGCTTGGATACTCAACAAGAGTCACCGACCTTCTCGACATCTACTCGAAGTTTGTCTAAAAACCGCTCAGCAAAACGATGATTATTAAAAAGGCGCTCTTCACAGGGCGCTTTTTTTTGTAACTTTGTTACGTTCTATTTTACTCTCGGCGGTGATTCCAGTTCAATGTTCAACGCAACTATCCTTTTTTCTTATGACTGCCACTGCGCCCATGAAAGCGATCATCCTGTTCGACAGTAAAACTTCAGGTGGATCGACCGAAAAGCTCATCGATTCAATTGGACAGAAACTTGCTGAAACAGGCGCTTATGTCGAAAAAGCAAAATGCAAAAAAACAGGCGATTACAGCTTCGTGAAGGAATTTGATGTTGTGATCATGGGTGCTCCGATTTACTATCTGCTTGTAGCATCGGACCTTCTTGGTGCGCTCCTGCAAAGCAACCTCAAAAGTTGCCTTCAGGGAAAAAAGATTGCCCTTTTTCTCACCTGCGGCAGTCCTGAACTGATGGCAAACCTGCTCTACCTTCCACAATTGAAACTCAACCTCATCGGCAGCACCATTATTGCCGAAAAGATTTTCGCCCCTGATCAGCTCTCTGACCAAAGTGTTATCGCCAACTATGTTGACGAACTGAACAAAGCGTACCGTTCATTGTAACTTTCTGATTGCGTTTTCACAGCCAGAGTATGGCTGTGAAAACGCAATCAGAACACTATGGCAACCAAGGTGTAATTACAACTGGTTATGTTCAGGAGTGAAACCGGGGCTGGAACCAATTAAAACCAATGTCATCACTTTTGTTCAGGCTTTTGATTGGGGCGGTAACAACTTGAAGCCTTGCTCAGGCCTTAATTTACGAAGATATAATCCTTGTCTTTTGTCGCATCCTCAATTACCGGCAGACCGAAAAAAAATTCCTCATCGTCAAAACTTTTAGGCGCAACCACCTTATTCTTAAAATCATGCCTTATCCTCGTCATCATTTCAGGATGAACAGTTACTGATACGGGATTTTTGACGTTACGAAATCCATAAAAAATAGCAGCTATAACCTTTTCACGCAAAAAATCGCACCCCACCACATACTTTTTTTCCATTGTCCTCACTATTTTGGTTTAACAAATATACCTTATTTATGGTCAACCGCGCCATGACCGTACCTATCTGTCAAGCCTGACTGATGTTCCCCGCTGGGTTGCTGTAATGGTTTGGTAATGCCGCCCATTTTGTTTAGTTGTCTTACTTTTTTAGCCCCGAGGCTGAAGAGATTAATCTGCCCGAGTGACACAAGCCAGATAATAAAAAACAACTATTTGAAAGTAAAAAAAACTATATTAACCCGTTCCTAAATCACCTTGTCTGCCTGTGGCCCTTTTCAAGGGATGTTTCGACACGTATACCTGCGTTGACAGGCACAACCACCCAGTACGACAAGCTTATTTTATTTCATACGACAGACACGACAAGGGAGTCAGTAAAAGCACATGGATTATTCAAAACCTTCGATTGAATTACATCTCAAATCGCGCGGAAAAATCGAAATCCGCTCAAAAGTCAGCATTAAAACTAAAGATGATCTTTCTTTGGCTTATACCCCGGGCGTCGCTGCCGTTTGTACAGCGATTGGCCTTGACAAAGCGAAATCCTATACCTTGACAAATCGTGCAAATCAGGTCGCGGTTGTCAGTGATGGTACAGCAATTCTGGGTCTTGGTGACCTCGGTCCTGAGGCTGCCATGCCGGTCATGGAAGGCAAAGCTATCATTTTCAAAGAGTTTGCCGATATTGATGCTATTCCGCTCTGTATCAACTCAACCGATGTAGAAGAAATCATCAAATTCTGCAAAATGATTGAGCCAAGTTTTGGTGGCATCAATCTTGAAGATATTTCAGCACCAAGATGTTTTGAAATTTTTACGCGCCTCGAAGAGGAGCTCTCAATTCCTGTTTTTCATGATGACCAGGACGGCACCGCCATCGTAACCTTGGCTGCCATTATCAATGCCTGCCGTGTGACCGGACGTGACATCACCGATCTTTCTGTCGTTGTCAATGGTGCCGGAGCTGCCGGTATTGCCATTGCGAGACTCCTGATTTATGCTAAGGTCAAAGAGGTTGTATTGGTTGATACGCAGGGCGCAATCTACGATGGTCGTCCGGGCATGAACTCAATCAAGCAGGAAATTGCTGAAATCAGCAATAAGGCGAAGCATGCAGGCGATCTGGAAAGCACGATGGTTGGTACTGATGTTTTTGTCGGCGTTTCTATCGGCAACATCGTCACTCCCGCCATGATTCAGGGAATGAACAGTGAGCCATTTATTTTTGCCATGGCAAATCCTGTGCCTGAAATCATGCCTGACCTTGCTTACGAGGCTGGTGCCAGCGTTGTTGGAACAGGCCGTTCAGACCTTCTGAATCAAGTTAATAATGCCCTTGTCTTTCCTGGCCTCTTCAAAGGTCTCTTTGTCAGCGGCATCAAGAAAGTTACATCTGAAATCAAAATGGCTGTCGCTACTTCAATTGCCTACTCCATTGAGCCAACTCGCGACAGTTTAATGCCGACAGCTTTTAACAAAGATGTTGTGCCGAATATCGTTGACGTTATCTCAAAAATAGGCGCAGGAAAATAGCCTCACCGGAAGATGATCTGAAATGAAAAAAAGCTGCCTTATACATTATAGGGCAGCTTTTTTTGTTTGCACCAACAAAAGGGCTACCCTAACAGGAAGCCCTTTTGTTATTCATTTTAACTGAAGATATCCCGCGCTTTTTCAAAAAAGCCTTTTGCGTTCTTGTCGTTATGCGCTGAAGGTGAAATGCCTGCGGATTTTTTCAGCTCCTTGAGCAGCTCCTTGTCCTGATGCGAAAGATCTTTCGGAACAAAAACATTGACTTTTACATACTGGTCACCCCTTGACGAACCTCTCAGATGGCCTATGCCGTGACCCGCTATACGGAGCATGGTTTCTGGCTGTGTTGAGGGAGCAATGGTCAGCTTGACTGCTCCGTCGAGCGTCGGAACTTCAACTTTCGTACCGAGAACAAGGTCTGGAAAACTTACCGCGAGGGTATAAATCACATCGTCGCCATTGCGTGAGAAAAGTTCGTGCGGTATCTCCTCAATCACAACAATCAGGTCTCCGGCAGCTCCACCCCGTGGGCCGGAATTGCCTTGGCCGCGCAAGGTCAGATAATTTCCATCCTCGACTCCTGATGGTACCGCAACCTTGACGGTCACTTCTCCAAGCTTTATTCCTTCGCCGTAGCAGGCAGGGCAACGATCCTTGATAATCCTGCCTTCACCTCCGCATGTCGGACATGCAGCAACATTGACAAACTGACCAAACATTGTTTTTGAAACCTGCCGAACCTCTCCGCTGCCGTGGCAGGTCTGACAGTTCTCTGTTGCGCCCGATTTGGAGCCGCTGCCGTTACATTCCTTGCAGGTAACCTGTTTTTTTATCTTCAGTGTTTTTTCAACACCTTTGGCAATCTCTTCAAGGGTTAACTTGAGCCGAATTTTTAGATCGGTACCGGGAATGCCGCTGGATGCGCGGCCTCTTCTACCACCTCCACCAAAAGCTTCTTCAAAACCGAAAGGAGAGCCTCCCCTGTTTCTGCCAGCGCTGAACATGTCGTTGAAGGCGCTGAAAATATCGTTTAAATCGGCACCGCCGCCAGGCTGTCCGCCACCGGATGCGGCAGAAGAACCAACACCGGCATGGCCGAACTGGTCGTAGCGACGTCGCTTGTCGTCATTACTCAGCACTTCGTAGGCTTCGTTCACCTCTTTGAAATGATCCTCAGCATCCTTGTTATCAGGATTCTTGTCAGGATGAAACTGTACAGCCAACTTCCTGTATGCCTTCTTTATTTCGTCCTTGGTCGCTGTCCGGCCCACACCAAGAACCTCGTAATATTCTCTCTTCATAATTAAACTTGCAAATGTTCTTTAATATCATTTATTCTAAAAACAGTACATCTCTATCTGGCTACGATGACCTTTGCATGCCTGATGACCTTCTCTCCCAACAGATAGCCTGTCTGGTACTCTTCAACAATTATATCCGGCTCTGCATCGGGATGATCGATCTGGGAAATGGCTTCATGGAAATTCACATCAAGCTTCATCCCTTTCGATTCTATGGCTTTCACCCCTTTTTCACCAAGCCACTTTTCAAGATTTTTTTTCACCATCTTCACACCCTCAATGTAAGGCCGTGCTTCACTTGCAATTTCAGAATCCAGAGGAGCATGAGCAAGAAGCCGCTTGACATCATCGATAACCGGAAGCAACTCCCTGATAACATTCTCAAGAGCCCTCGAAGAGGCCATCATTGCCTCTCGCTCCTTCTGCTTGCGGAAATTCTCAAAATCTGCAGCTCTACGCAACAACTCATCACGATACTTGCCCGCCTGCTCTTTCTGGCTGTTCAGTTCTCCTTCAAGTTCAGCTATCCTTGCCAGAGATGATTCACTCTCTGTTGATGATTGCCCCTGAGACCACTCTGCGTCGGCAGCGGTGCAGTCCTGAACCTCACCGATTTCCGGGATATCTTCCAGATGCTCTTTATCACTATCTTGATGGTCCATTGCTTTCTGTGTCATAAATACATTACTTTTTTTAGTTAACACCCGACAGCGTTGCAGAAAGGCTGTCGGCCATATAATTGAGAACACGGACTGCATGTTCATAATCCATTCTTTTCGGTCCGAGAATCCCGAGTTTACCAACCATGTTTCCAACATAATAGGGCGCAGAAACAATGGTAAGAGCTTCCGCCTGCCGTTCGCAGTTCTCCTTGCCTATGCTGATGGTAATATCCATGCGCGACGGCCCGCTGTTTTCTACAAGCTTCGCCATGCTGAACTTATCTTCAATCATGGTGATGAGCTCACGAACCTTTTCTGGCTGCTTGAACTCGGGCTGATCGACAATATATTCGGTACCGGAGATATAGAGCCGTTCAAAAATGGGCGACTCATCAAAAAGAGTACCTGCAGAGCGGACAATAAGATTTTTCAGGGCATTGTCGCAACTGCAATCCGAAAGACGCCAGGTAATTGAGCGGCGAATTTCGGCAAGTGTGAGTCCCGACAATCGCTGATTGAGCATATCGACAACCCCGTCAACGGTCTGGCGTGAAACCTCAAGATCAAGCTCCATGACAATAGTCTTGACAAACAAAGACTGGATAGAGAGAATCACCATCATTCTCGTCGAGCTCAGCAACACCATATCAAGTTTTTCAAAAATCGCATTTGATAGCGTCGGCGACAAAACCACACTCAACTGCCTTGAAATTGTTCCAAGAACCTTTACCGCCGAAAGAAGTACATCAGATGATGTCCCATTTCGATCAATGCTGATTGGACCAATATTTTCTTCAATTCTCTTTTTTTCCTGGTCATCAAGACATTGAAAGGTCATAATAAGGTCAACATAATAACGATAACCCTTATCGGTCGGAATTCTACCCGCTGAAGTATGCGGCTGACTGATATAGCCTTCATCTTCAAGTTCAGCCATGACATTGCGTATCGTGGCATCAGAGAGACCAAGATTGCAATTTCTGGCAATATATCTTGAACCTACCGGAGCAGCGGTTACAACATAGGACTGGATAATGATACCCAGAACCTGCCGCTCTCTCAAATTGAGATCACGAAAACCCATCAACGTACACCCATGTAATTACATTGCATTATAAAGGGAAACAAACAGGTGAATTTAAAAAAACTAATCTTTTCTTCACCCTGTGAATAATTTTTATAATAAAGTTCTATAAATATAGTCCCGCAACTCTGTTTTCTGGGAAAAAAATAGCTTACCTCCCTTATTTCAGGCATAAGTCCCTGAAATAATCCTGTCATGACCAGAATAATCCTTTGTTACCGATATTCCGCTAAAGCCATGGACTTCCATAATTTCCGAGACCATCAGGGCCGCATCAGCATGAAGTTCAAAACAAAGCAAGCCTCCCGGAATAAGTATCTTTGTTGCCTGAGCAGCAATCGCCCGGTAGCATTCAAGCCCATATAGCGTGGTCAGTGCAATTTTCGGTTCGTACTGCTTTACCTCCCGCTGAAGAGTCTCCCATTCGAGAGCCGGAATATAGGGCGGATTGGAGACAATCAGGTCATAAGGCGCACCGTACAACTTTGAAGCAAAAAACTCCTCGAACATATCTGCAAAAATAAATGCGATCCGGGATTCCACACCATGCTTTGCTGCATTAAGGCGAGCAACAGCGAGAGCGTCAAGAGAACAATCGACGACGCTAACCTGCAGCGAGGGGCAAAGCGTGGCCATGGTCACGGCAATGCAACCGCTTCCTGTACCGATATCAAGAATCTTCGCATCACGGGCACCACCACGACCGGTCATACCAAGAGATTCAAGCACATGTTCAACCAGCAACTCAGTTTCAGGACGAGGAATGAGAACGCGTTCATCAACCACAAACGGCAAGCCGTAAAAGTACTGCTCTCCAGTAATGTACTGCACTGGACGACCTTCGATCCGTTGGCGGCAAAATGCCCTGAAACGGTCAAGCTCATCCTGATAAACTGGCCGGTTGTGCTGCAGATAAAGCTCAAGTCGGCTCTTGGCAAGAACATGCCCCAGAAGCAGCTCCGCGCTGATACGGGGTTCATCGACCATTTTTGTCACAAAAAACTCAGTTGTTGTCTTCAACAGTTCAACAACTTCCCACACTTTCACCTCTTCCATCACACCCTGGTTAAACCAAACGTTCGCGCTGCCCACTGATTCGCTCACAAAGAACCGCAAAAACCACTAAGGTACACCAGCCGCAGCTCTTTAAAAAAAATCATCTCACCTGACCATTACAAAGAGTACATTACCTCATTATCATGACAACCGATATCCTGCCGTAACAGAACATCACAAACGACTTCAACAAAGCAACCGTCACGATGAAAAAAGTTCTTCTTGCTCTCCTCATGCTGCTTTTTGCCCCTCAAGGCACGACCGCCTCAGCTGCTTCAAAATTTACCGGCATTATGGCTATGGCTCTTACCATGCCGAATGGTTCCGCCAAGGTCACCTACTCGTTTGGAACAATGGCGCAACGCATGGACATGATCATGCAGATGGACAAAATACCCGACCAGCTTAAAACAACAGTGATCACCAAAGCATCACAGCCGGACCAGGCTTACATCATCAACCACCAGGCCAAAAATTACAGCCTCGTCAATTTGAAAACTGCCGCCGAAAATGCGATGCTGCTTGATTTCGACAGTAACTATACCCTTACCAAACTTGGCACACAAACGATCAAAGCATACCGTTGCCAGCACATCATGCTCACCAGCACCACCGAAAAACTTGAACTCTGGGTTACGCGCGATCTTGGCGATTTCTCGACATTCAGAATTCTTCAGTCGCAAAATCCCCGTCTCTCCAATACCCAGCTTGCAAAAAAACTCAACACAGAAGGTATTGAAGGATTTCCCGTCAAGATTCTGCAATATAACGATAACGGAAAATACATGATGGAAGTTGTTCAAATTTGGCCAAAAACAGTTTCTCCATCCCAATTTGCTATACCGGCAGGATACCAGAAAGTTGCCGACAACCAAAAGCCTCTGGATGCACGGCAGAAAGCACATCTGAAAAAGCTTATGGAAAAGATGAAAAAATTTGAATAGCAGGTTGTATATTTTTCGACACTATTCACTCTTCAGTAACAATCATTTAACCGAAAACGTGGCAGATAAAATCACTTCAAGAAGCGAGGACTATTCCCAGTGGTATATTGACCTTGTGCGCTCAGCAAAACTGGCAGATTATGCCGATGTCAGAGGATGTATGGTCATTCGGCCGAACGGCTATGCAATCTGGGAAAAAATGCAGGCTGCCCTCGACCGCATGTTCAAAGAGACTGGCCATGTCAACGCCTACTTTCCACTCTTTATTCCTGAAAGCTTTATTGCTAAAGAAGCTGAGCATATCGAAGGGTTTGCCCCTGAATGTGCCGTTGTCACCCACGGAGGAGGCGAAGAACTAGCCGAAAAGCTCTATATACGCCCGACATCGGAGACCATCATCTGGTCTTCCTATAAAAAGTGGATCCAGTCCTACCGCGACCTGCCGATCCTGATTAACCAGTGGGCTAATGTGGTACGCTGGGAGATGAGGACCCGCCTGTTCCTGAGGACCACCGAATTTCTCTGGCAGGAGGGCCATACCGCCCATGCCAACCCGGAGGAGTCGCAGGAAGAGGTACTCCGCATGATCAACGTCTACAAGACTTTTGCTGAAGAGTATATGGCAATGCCGGTCATCATGGGCAAGAAAACCAATAACGAAAAATTTGCCGGTGCCGTCGATACCTGGTGCATTGAAGCGATGATGCAGGACACCAAAGCCCTTCAGGCAGGAACATCACACAACCTCGGGCAGAATTTTGCCAAAGCATTTGACTGCCAGTTCCAGACAAAAGAGGGTGTCCTTGACTACGTCTGGGCAACAAGCTGGGGCGTTTCCACAAGGCTGATCGGCGCCCTGATCATGGCCCACTCGGACGATCGCGGACTGGTGCTTCCCCCTAAACTTGCCACGCGTCAGGTGGTTATCATCCCGATTCTGAAGGGAGACAAGGCCGCCGTCATTGAGCGGGCCAATGCCATTGCCCAGGAACTGAACAAAAGCGGTATACCATCCTTTGTTGACAGCAGCGAACAAAACTCGCCAGGATGGAAATTTGCCGAATATGAACTGCAGGGTATTCCCATCCGTATCGAACTCGGGCCACGGGATATCCAGAACAACATCTGTATTGCAGCAAGACGCGACACGCTCGAAAAAACCGAACTGGCACTCGACGATACCCTGCCGGTACGGATCAGCGAAATTCTGAACACCATCCAGCAATGCATGTTTGAAAAAGCACTCCAGTTCCGAAACGAGCACACGTTCGAAGTACAGAGTTACGAGGAGTTCAAGGTGGCTGTTGAAAAGGGATTTGTCATCGCCCATTGGGATGGAACGCCAGAAACCGAAGCTAAAATCAAGGCCGAAACAAAAGCCACCATCAGGGTACTTCCTGAGGAAGCTGACTATATTGCACAATACCGGATCGATGAACCCGGCACCTGTATCTACTCAGGAGAACCAGCCGCCCGCAAAGTCGTCTTTGCCAAAGCATACTAAACCGGAACTGCCTCCCCCGCTCTTCAAAAAAGACGGGAGAGGCAGTGATTTCGAAGGTTACCAATACGCCACATATTCAGTAGCTTTAAGCCCCGGAGCTGCAGCATATTGATAAGAATTGTTATCAGGTCTCCTCGAAAAATTCTATCAACCCCTCTTGAGTCGGTGCCATCGTTTTATCACCTTTATTCCAGTTGGCAGGGCAAACTTCACCATGCTCTTCGGTAAACTGTAACGCATCAACCAGCCTGATTACCTCATCAATATTACGACCAAGAGCAAGATGATTGATCACCTGGTGCTGAACAATGCCATCCTTGTCAATCAGGAAAAGCCCCCTCAATGCAATCCCCGCGCCATCAAGCAGCACATCATAATCGGCTGAAACCGTCTTGTTGAGATCTGAAAGAAGCGTATAGGTAACACCCTTAATACCACCCAGGGCTCTCGGGGTGTTAAGCCAGGCGAAATGGGAAAACTTGGAATCTACCGAACAGCCAATCAGCTCAACATTGCGGTCACGGAACTCCTGAAGCTTCTCCTGAAAGGCGTGCAGCTCTGTAGGACAAACAAAAGTGAAATCAAGCGGATAAAAAAAGAGCACCACATACTTGCCCTTAAAATCAGAAAGCTTTATTGAATCGGCAAACTGCGAGCCATTGACAACTGCTGCGACATCAAAATCCGGGGCCGGGCGGCCGACGAGTACACCCATGATATTTCTTTTTTTTAGTTAAAGTTATGAGTAAACAATATAAACAGGATTAATTTTATCCATTATAAAGCTTTTTCTGAATTTTTGCAACAATAAAGAGGTTTGTGCTTTGAACGCAGTCACTCCATCGGCTGGCGGATTATGGTTTTCCGATCACACCTATTCCCCCTCTCCTACAGGCTCACCTGAGGTTCCCAAAAATCCACGCCCCTGTGCAAAGTAAACATTTATGGGTTTTTCGTTTCGGAGAACGTCGAGAACACATTGAAACATGGTTGAAGGAAGATGCATCCTTATGATACCTCCATCATTCGCATCGGCTTCAAAGAACATTCCTGGATCATTAAATCGAATCCAGGCCAAGGTCTTCCCTGCCGCATCACTCAACTGAATCTGGGCGCGGTTCGTCTGGTAACCTTCAGGACTACCGTAAAAGAGAATACTGTAACTTGATACTAAGGCCATAAAATCACCCTCCTTTTTCATTTTAATTTAGACTGTTGTTAAATTTTTGGTCACAGCCCCAAGTGCAGGAAAGAATAAACTGAAACAACTACGCTTGAATTTATACAATCGATTTCACAAATACCCGAGAAAAATGACGTAATAAATAATCGGCATTGCCCATTTATATAAGTCGTCCTCAACGAGCCTTTTCCGTTTACGCTTTATGTGTATCTTGCTAAAATATCAAACCTCTTCGCATTGACTTGGCCATGACTATACGCTCATACTTCCATTTCGACAGGCACGGTACCAGTTACCGGCAGGAGACGCTTGCGGGTGTCACAACTTTTTTCACGCTCTCCTATATCATTATTGTCAATCCGGCTATCCTTGCGGCGGCGGGCATCCCGAAAGGTGCCTCGATGACGGCGACCATCCTCACCTCCATTTTTGGCACCCTTCTGATGGGGATCTATGCCAAACGTCCTTTTGCCGTTGCACCCTACATGGGCGAAAATGCCTTTATTGCCTATACGGTGGTACAAACACTCGGTTACTCGTGGCAGACGGCCATGGCTGCCATTTTTATCGGCGGTGTGCTCTTTACCTTAATCACCATCGGCGGGCTGCGCAAATGGATGGCTGAGGCAATTCCCTCTTCGCTCAAGCACAGCTTTTCGGGAGGAATCGGTCTCTTTCTTGCCTTTCTTGGCCTTGGCGACATGGGCATCGTAACGCTCGGTGTGCCCGGTGCACCGGTGCAATTGGGTAATATCACACAACTTCCTGTACTCCTTAGCCTCAGCGGACTACTTATTATCGCTGTCCTTTTGATCCAGCGGGTAACTGGTGCAATTCTTGCCGGTATGGCCGTAACGACGGGAGCATTTCTGCTGACCGGCCTTGTTCCCCTTCCTGAAACAGCCTTCAGTATGCCGCCCTCCATCGAGCCGATCTTTATGAAAATTGACTTGCAGGGGGCATTGACCTGGGGATTTGCCAGCGTCATCATCAGTGTGCTGGTGATGGATTTTGTTGATACTATGGGCTCCCTTTTCGGCTTGTCTTCAAGAGCCAATCTGCTGGATGAAAAAGATAACCTGCCGGAGATTGAAAAGCCGATGCTGGTCGATGCACTTTCAACCATCGCGGCGTCACTGTTCGGAACCACTACGGCGGGTGTCTACATCGAATCAGCCGCTGGTATTGAGCAGGGAGGAAAAACTGGATTTACCGCGCTTGTCGTGGCAGCTCTTTTTGCTCTTGCCCTCTTTTTTTCACCAGTACTGACCATTGTCCCGCCCTACGCCTACGGACCTGCACTGGTTATTGTGGGCATGTTCATGCTTCAATCCGTTACAAAAATGGATTTTACCGACTACAGTGAGCTTCTGCCGGCATTTCTTACGATTACGCTCATGATCTTCACTTTCAATATTGGAGTCGGGATGACCGCAGGGTTTATTGCTTATGTTGTTCTTAAACTCTTCACCGGAAGGGCGCGGGAAGTGCGTGGCGGCATGTGGATCCTTGCCGGGCTCTCATTGACATTTTATATTTTTTATCCTTACCACTAAACCCAAAAAAAAGGATGCTGAACGCGAAACTTC
>CAIPKT010000122.1 GCA_903865705.1 uncultured Chlorobiaceae bacterium | reverse complement strand
CTTGACCGCAATGAGGTTCGTCGTCTTGCTGACCTTTCTCTTGCAGCAGGACAGTTTCGGGATGCGGTTGAGGTGTTGGAACAACTGCTTTTTTGGTATCCGGAAGACGAAGCAATATGGAAGAAAGCTGTCTCAGCTTATGAGGCGGTTGGCTATCCGCAAAAAGCACTGGCTTTATATGATCGGCTTCTCCAGCGGCACCCTGATGACATTTTGCTCACGGTTTCAGCTGCAAAGACGTTTGCCTGGGCGGGCCGGATAACCAGGGCTTTGCAACTTTACGATGGCGCCATCAAGAGCGGTCGCGGCAATGATGTTATCAGGACCGAATATGCAGATCTGCTTTACCGCGACAAACAGTATTCACTTGCTGCAATGCAATATCGTGAGGTGTGGAGCAAAGGATGGCTGGAGAAAGCTCATGCACTTGATTTTACCCGCTCACTTCTTGCGCTGGGCAATCATGCTGAAGCGGGTGATGTGCTCGACACGCTTGCGAAGCGTTATCCGGCGGATCCGGAAGTGCTTGAGGTCTCGGCCGATTTCTTTTTTACTCTAAAAAAATATGATCGGGCAGCGGAGCTTTATGGTAAACTGATTGCCGGCAGTCCCGAAAAACCTCTTTTTTATAACCGATTGGCTTCTGTTGCTCTGGCAAAGGGCGATTACCCTCAAGCTTTAAAAATCAGTCGCGAAATTCTCCGGCTTTTTCCTGAAAACGAAGAGGCCATGTTGACTATAGCAAGGGTCTCGAGCTGGCAGAGAGATTATCGTACCTCTCTGGATTATTACGATCAACTGATTGAGTTAGTTCATGCTGATCTGCGCTATTACCGTGAAAAAGCGCGTGTACTTGGATGGATGAGCGATTATGGCCGTGCCCTCAAGCTCTATGATGAGACTCTTCAGATATACCCTCGGAATGTTGGGCTGCGGGCAGAAGCAGAGGCTAAAAGGGCCTATTACAGTAATGCTTATCGTCATGCCGTCAAGTCATACAAGGCATGGCTGGCTGCTGAACCGCAGCATCCCGAAGCGCTGTTTGACCTCGGGCAGCTTTATATGCAAAACAGCCGTTGGAAAGAGGCGGCTGATACCTGTGATTCCCTTCTTGCAGCCGTGATTGATCATCACCAAGCGGGAGCGGCAAGGGAAAAAACAGTGATTTTGTCTTCCATGATGCGACTCAATACTGGAGGAGAATATTTTAGCGCCAAAAGTGCCGACCGGCTGACCGATGTCCGGTACACAGGCATGTATACCTCGCTCTACTATCCGCTTCAGGACAGGGTATCTGTTTTTCTGAATCTTGACAGAAAATCATATCATTTTGATAAAAATCCGCTGACTCCGTTGAGGCAAAGCGTAACAGTGGGATTTGAGTATCTCAACAAGCCTGATATTTTTTTGCGGGCAGCTTACAGGTTGCAGCATAAATCGGGTACATCGGAAGATAGCCCAACTGGATTTGTTGAGGCTGAAAGTTCAGTACTGGACAATATTCATCTCGGACTTGCGTTCCGCCGTGAAGATGTTATACAGAACTATGAAACATTTCAAGGCAACCTGCAAAGAAGCCGGTGGCAGGGACGGGTAAGCTATGATGCTGATTATCGGTGGAATGCGGGAGCTGATTATGCATTTGACCATTATTCCGACGGGAACACCCAGGCAACTGGGGGGGCTGATATTACGATGCATCTTCTTTATGATCCTCACCGTTTGAACCTTATCTATAGAGTGCAGAACTATGGGTTCAGCAAGCACCGTGATCTTTATTGGACACCCTCATCCTTCCTGACCCATACAGCGGGTGTGGAGTGGCAGTATTACTTCAATAAAGATCGTTTTATCGGCGCAAAGGATACCTATTGCACTGCGGCTTATCTGCTTACTCTGGAGCAGGATCATAATTTTTCACACAAAATTCATGCGGGAGTGCATCATGATTGGAGCAACAGATTTACAACATCGCTGGAGTATCAGCATAGCTGGAATACGAAGACCTCTGTTTATCAAGACAAAAAGGTGAATGCCGAGCTTTTGTGGCATTTTTAGAAACCAATATTCAATACAGCAGCCGCCATGAATAATAAAAATAAATTCAGGCTCCTTATTGCTCAAGTGACGGTGCTCCTTATCGCACTCTCCATTTATATTCTTGCACGCTCTTATTTTCTGTACCACGTCCGTCTTCAGACTTTGGAGCGTTTGTTCGGCATTTTCTTTTTTGCGTCTGAACTCTTTATCATGGTTCACGCCTTCGGCTTTTTTTTGGATCTCATCAACCAGGCCAAGCCTGCGAAGGAGCCCCGGCGAGTTGATCCCGGCAAGGATGCAAGTGTTGCAATCCTGATCCCTTCACGGCATGAACCAAGACAGGTTGTTCACAATACCATTTTGACCTGTCTGAGGATGAACTATCCCAACAAAAAGGTCTATCTGCTTGATGACTCATCAATCGAAAGTTACAAGCAGGAGGCACGCGAACTTGCAGATGCTTTCGGTGTCAATCTTTTTAGCCGCAAGACAAACAGGGGTGCAAAAGCAGGTCTTATCAACGATGCATTGGCGACCCTGACTGAAAAATATATTGCTGTTTTTGATGCCGACCAGAACCCAATGCCAGGATTTCTGAATATGATTATTCCTATGCTTGAGGGGGACGATCGACTTGCTTTTGTGCAGACGCCGCAGTTTTACACTAATACGGATGTGAGTCGTGTGGCGATGGTTGCAAATGTTCAGCAGTCGGTTTTTTTTGAATATGTCTGCGAAGGAAAAGCATCTAATGAGTCAATGTTCTGCTGTGGCACCAATGTTGTGATCCGTTCCAACGCGCTTAATGATGTAGGTGGATTTGACGAAAGCACCCTTACGGAAGATGTTGCGACAACGCTGAGATTCCATCAAAAAAAATGGAAGACACTTTACTATAACAAGGCTTATACCTTCGGAATGGCCCCCGAAGATCTTGGTGCCTACTTCAAGCAGCAGGCACGCTGGGCGACGGGTAACGTCCAACTACTTCACAAGCTTGTTATTTTGTTTTTTACCCATATCAGGGCTCTCAACCCCGTCCAGTGGTTTGAGTATATGATAACGGCGACCTACTACTTTATCGGATGGGCCTATTTCTTTCTGATGACTGGACCGATACTCTATATATTTTTTAGTTTTCCAGCGTATTTCATGGACCGATCGGTTTATTTGCTGACCTTTGTTCCCTATTTCTTGCTTTCTGTTACCGTCTATTATTCAAGCATGATGAAGCGGAAGCATACCCGGGTCAATATTTTCAAGGCGCAAACGCTGTCCCTGTTGACTATGCCGATCTATATTAGAGCATCGTTGCAAGGTCTTTTCAATCTCAAGAAAGTCTTTCAGGTCACTCCAAAGGGAGGAACAATAAACTCGAGTTTATTCTCAGTCTGGCCGCAGCTTTTGCTTTGGATGATTCATCTTGCCGCCCTGACATGGGGTGGGCTAAGGCTTTATGAGGAACCAAGTATTGCGCTGGGCATGAATGTCTTCTGGGTCGGGTTCCATTTTTTCATGTTTAGCGGAATCTTTTATTTCAACTGGGAATGAAGGCTTTTTTTCTGTTGCTGCTTGTGTCTTTTTTGCAGCTTATGATAACCACCTGTTCGTCTGCTCCGCTCGATCCGGATGCCGTTGTTCAAGGTTCCTGGGATTATTACAAGCGCGCCTTCATTATTGATGGCAGAGTGGTACGCCCGAAAAACGATTATGATACCGTCTCTGAAGGAGAGTCTTACGCAATGCTCCGCGCAGTACTTATGGGTGACAGAAAAACCTTTGACGAGTGCCTTGAATGGACGGAATCCTTTCTTTCACGTAAAACCCTATCAGGCGATCACCTGCTTGCCTGGCATTTTCAAAATGGGCGTATCAGTGATAAAACGGCAGCGTCCGATGCTGATATCGATTACGCTTTCAGCCTCATTCTTGCATCGCAAAAATGGAATGAAACCCGTTACCTGGAACTTGCCCGCGAGGTAATGCAAAGTATTCTTGACCATGAGACTGTCGAATTGAACGGACGTCTTTATCTGCTTCCTGCAACGGAAATGGAGCCCGCCACAAATGGTCTTATTGCCCAGAACCCATCCTACTACGCCCCTTCAAGCTTTAAGGTGTTTTATGAAGTCAGTGGCGATAAACGGTGGATAAGGCTTGCTGATACTGCTTATAATCTTGTCCGGCGTCTCCAGAAGTCTCGTGAAGGCGTTAATGCAAACGGTTTGGTACCCGACTGGTGCGCTCTGGATGAGAATGGCGATATTAAGCCGTTGCCTGACAAATCAAATCTCTTTGGATGGGATGCAGTAAGGGTGCCTTTGAGAATGATGGCTGATTATCAGCTCAATCATGACCACCGGGCTCTTGAAGTGCTGCGTCGATTTTCCCTGTTTTTTGAAAGTGAATTCAACCGGAACGGTCGGATTTTATCAGAATATTCCTGTGAAAACGGAACAGGAAAGCCCTATGAAAGTCCCCTTTTTTATACTGCAGCCTATACGGCAACTGAAGCAGCAGGCTCTTCGGTTGCTTCAGCCATACTGCAGCGACAAAGAGAGTATATCGTGCAGAACGGTAATGACTTTTTTTACGGCGACTCTGACGATTATTATGTCAACAGTCTTGCCTGGCTGGTTGAATATTATCAGATAAACAAAACCTCTCGTGAGCCATGAGTTTTTTTGATAATGGCTTATAGGTATGTTGACAATCCGTTTTCAGCAGCTCGCGCTCCCCTTTTCACTGGGCAATTCGAGCGGTTAAATTTGTTGTCCTTTTGCTTGACTTCTGGTTCTTGACGGCTATGCCAAGCGCTTTCGGCTCTCCGATAATGGTGACCAGCTTCTTGCCCCGGGTAACTGCGGTATAGATAAGGTTCCGCTCGAGCAAGGTGTAGTGCTGCATGGCAAGCGGGATGATGACGGCCGGATACTCTGAGCCTTGGCTTTTATGGATGCTGGTTGCGTAGGCCAGTGAAACTTCGTCAAGCTCTCCAAACTCATATTCCACCGCCCGTCCATCGTATTCAATCAGGAGAAGACTCTCTTCCAGGTCAATTTTCAGTATCTGGCCGATATCGCCGTTGAAAACCTCTTTATCGTAGTTGTTGACGATCTGAATCACCTTGTCGCCGGGGGCGAAAGTGGTGCCGAACCGGGTAATTTTTGGCTCGGCTTTGGCGTTTAATGCTTTCTGCAATTCAACATTGAGCGCACGGGCGCCAAGCCCTCCCCTGTTCATCGGGGTCAGCACCTGAACATCCCTTACCGGATGAAGGCCAAACCGTTTCGGTATGCGTTCGGTAATGAGCTGAATAAGTTTCCGGTAGATCTCTTCAGGGGAAAATGCCGGAATAACGTAGAAATCGGAGAGACCGGTACCATCCTGATTAAGTGGCATTTCTCCATGGTTAATGCGGTGCGCGTTGATGATAATGCTCGAGGAGGCGGCCTGACGGAATATTTCGGTCAAGCTTATCGTCGGCACGCTGCCGGAGCGAATAATGTCGCCAAGCACGGCGCCGGGGCCAACAGATGGAAGCTGGTCTACATCACCGACCAGCATCAGTGCCGCTTTGTCGGGCACTGCAGCGAGGAGACGGTTCATGAGCACAATATCAACCATGGAGGCTTCGTCAATAACGATCAGATCGGTTTCGAGCGGGTTGTCGCGGTTTCGTTTGAAGCCGAATGACTGGGGATCAAATTCCAGCAGACGGTGGATGGTTTTAGCTTCGAGTCCGGTTGATTCCGACAACCGTTTGGCTGCCCGTCCAGTCGGGGCACAAAGGGTAACCGTTATCTGTTTTGCCCGAAGCATGAGCAGGATGCTGTTGACCAGGGTTGTTTTTCCTACCCCCGGCCCACCGGTAATGACAACGACCTTGCTTGAAAGGGAGAGGCGGATGGCTGCCTTTTGCGAGCCGGAGAGGGTAAGGCCCGTCTTGTCTTCGACCCAGGGTATTGCCTTTTCGGTTTCAATTATTCCCCATGGCGGCTCTCCCCTCAGCAGCCTCTGGATACTAGCGGCAGTGCCGATTTCAGCACGGTAAAGCGGTGTCAGAAAAAGTGCCGAAGTACCGTTGATCTCTTCAGAGACAAGGTTTTCCGCGGCAACTTCCGCCTCTATCGCTTTTTCGATGATCTCCGAAGAAATTTCGAGCAGTTTTGCTGCCTCAGTTACCAGGAACTCCCATGGTGCGGCACAATGGCCGTTGCCGGATATCTCCTGCAGGACGTGCCTGATGCCTGCCTGTGCACGGATAAGGGAGTCGGGGGCAATACCAAGCTGCTTGGCGAGGGTGTCGGCAGTCGTGAACCCGATGCCGTGGATATCGAGTGCAAGGCGATAGGGGTTTTCGGTCACTTTGATGATCGACTCGTTGCCGTAGGTTTTGAATATCCTGACTGCTCTGCCCGTTCCGAGCCCATGTGACTGGAGAAAGACCATGATTTCCCTGATTACCTTCTGGTCAGCCCAGGCCGTGGTAACCTTCTCCATCCTTTTCTGTCCAATGCCGGGGAGCTCAAGCATACGCTGCGGCTCTTCCTCAATAACGGTAAAGACCTCCTCCTTGAAGGCATAGACCAGTGCCTTTGCAAAATGGGGCCCAATTCCCTTGACCATGCCGGATCCAAGGTATTTCTCTATTCCCTCCAGGGTGCTCGGCGGCACAACGGTCAATTGAGTTGTCTTGAACTGAAGCCCATAGGTACGGTCGTTCTGCCAGCTTCCAATGCATTCGACATATTCACCCGGAGTAATGGATGCAGCCGAACCGACAACAGTAACAAGGTCACGGCGCCCTTTTACTTTTGTACGCAGAATGCAGAACCCCGATTCTTCACTGTGAAACGTAACCCTTTCAACCGAACCCGAAAGCCGTTCAGTCGGTGTGCCACTGGTATTAACGTTCTGAGGCGAGGAATAATTATTCGCCATCAGATTTTAGACTTTCACTCACCGCAAGCTTGAACTCCTTCGATATTTTAAACGAGGGAACATTTTTTGGTTCAACCGTAACGCTCTCTCCTGTTCTCGGGTTTCTTGCCTGGCGAAGATTTTTATGCCTGATATTGAACGAACCGAACCCTCTTATCTCTATTCGCTTTCCGGCTTTCAAAGAATCAATAATGCTCTCAAACAAAGAGTTTACGACTGATTCCGTTTCGTTTTTTGTCAGACCTGTACGATGAGCAATAACATTGACCAGATCAACTTTTGTGGTTGTGGTTCCCATGGTATAAAATGTTAAAATTATGGTGAATGGTCGTGACGTTACAATTTACAATTCTTTACCTTGAGTCGATCGACTTCATATTCAGAATTCGCACATTTAAGCTTATGATTATCCTTTGTCAGACCTTTGTTTAGCAGTTAACAACGCCCTGCCTTTTGAGGTCAAACGGTATCTCTGTAACCGGCTGTTTGGCTTTTCTTCAATGGTATACTGGATAAGGCCGGCATTTCTCAGTTGCGGCAATACCTTGCGCAGATTACCGCTCAGTTGCTTGTGCCCAAGCGCAGCAGCTATTTCTGCTGACGAAAGAGGCACCACTGAACATGCCTCAAGAATTCGCGAGTAGACTTGTGCTTTGCCAAACAGGTCATCCTGTGCCTCAAAAGACAGTTCCACTTGTGCCCCATATTGTGAGACAATCCCCTTTTTAACTTGTGCCGCAACGTCATAACCGGGGGTATTAGTCGCAAAATAAACAACCTTTCCTTTTTCTGTTAATCGATATTGCTGCAATCGGCTGTTAGGGCTTTCAGGGATGGTATATTCAATGAGTCCTGAATCCCTTAGCTTTGGTAATGCTTTTCGTAGATTACCGCTCAGTTGCTTGTGCCCAAGCGCAGCAGCTATTTCTGCTGACGACATTGGAGCCAATAAACATGCCGCAAGGATATGAGTATTAACTTCTCCTTTTACTCGTATCTCGTGTTGTGCCTCTTTTAAATACTTATCTTGTGCCTCAATATCGGTGTTAATCAAAAAGACTTCTTGTGCTTCGTGTTCATTTTCAACTTGTGCCACAAGCTGTTTTTCTTGTGCTTGCCCCTCATAAACTAGAATCGGTGCAGCCAGATACACGGTGACCCTTATGCGCAGGCCAATCTCCATGATTTGCGGTTCAGGCAATCCGAGAGCATCAGCTTCATTGAAAATAAAACTGATGCCACTGCCCCACCTCCGGGAAAGGTCCAGTTCGCGAAAGACCCGGGCAATAACATGATTGCGGATTCGGGACGAACCTTGCCTCATGGTATCAAGGGTCATGCCGGCCAGAAGTATGCCTGGATTTTCAATTTCTATCCTGTCATCAAAAAAGGCAATCCGAATAGGGGCACCACGCCGGGAGTAATCGGCATGCATCAGTGCGTTAATGGCTGCCTCCCTCAGAATAGTGGTCGGTAGAGAGGCTCCCGGGCCCGCATGTTTACTGAAAAACTGCATGATACTTTCAACCGCCTGTGGAAGGTGGTCGTGAATGTCAAGATGATCGAATATGACCGCTTTATCGGTTCCGGTGAATCGTCCGCATTGTACCCAGGCATCCGAAAAATGAAGCGCTCGCTCTTTGCCGAACAACAGGATAGCTCCCTTGGTAGGAACCAGCCTTCTCTGGTAAGAGGTCAGGAGCTTGATCGTTACCAGTGCCTGTTCGTCAACTCTCCAGTCGGCGGCAAAGAATTTCTGGACAGCAACTAAATCAAGATCATCTTTACTCAATTCGGGTATAGGCATTTCATCAAACGAGATACCCTCAGCCGACCGGCCGATTTCAGCGATCATTGCAGGGTCGGCCTGGTGATTGGACGTGCCAATGCGGACATAGACTCCCTGTTCATGGCCTTCGGCTTTTAAACAGTGTGGACGCAAGGCACTGACAAACACCTCCACGATCAGAAGTGTGGTATCGTGGAGGGTGATCAATTCAATATTCGGGATCAGATGGGGCGCAATAGAATCGGCTATCAAGCTGCGAAGCCTCTCTTCTTCGTCAAGTGGAGCTTTCAGCCCTACAATCTGCCTGTCGTCACCCACACCGATTACTAACCGCCCACCCGCAGTATTGGCAAATGCCACCAGCGTTTTCATCAACAGTGTCGGGGATGCACTGTCACGCTTGAATTCCAGTGTTTTGCTTTCTGGTTTCGTGATAATATTTTTCAAAAAATCACTCATGAAGGCATTCGTTAACCGTGCATCCAGGCGAATTGTTGAAAATAGTCTTAAGAATCATCCCTTAGTTTTCAAGAAAAGAGTTAACCGCATTGATCAGTTGACATTAAATATAAAAAACTCTTGGGCTCTTTTTTTGCTATTTCGGTATATGACGGCATTGCCAGAGCCTGGCATCCAATCTTGCTGTATATACCCTTACTTATAAAAATATGAATTACGGAACTAAATTACATTATACCTCACTATATTACGTTTTACTGAGTTATTGAATAGTCTTGAATTGATCATTGTCGGGTGTTGTTCATTTTCATTGCTTCTTGCTCAATTGAACAAGGTTGTCGGTTTTTTTCATCAATTCAAAGATTATGAAGGGAGTTGTATCGATTAAACCAAATGTTAACAGGAGGATGACGATGAAAAAAAATATCTGGCTGGCTGCGGGAATTGCCGGAATGTTATTTGCCAATTGCCCGGTTGTTGCTCAAGCGGAAGTAGACGTGCGTATCGGTATAGGAGATAGAGGCCGAGGAGATCGGCATAGAGGTGGGCTGGATTTTGTTATTGACTCCCGTCCGGATTTTATTTATCTGCCGGAGAGGGGTTTTCATGTATCCGTGGGAGGCCCTTATGATGTAATTTATTATGGTGATCGCTATTACTTGTATCGTGACGGAAGCTGGTACCTTTCTCGGAACTATCGTGGACCATGGATACTGGTCATGGATTATGACCTCCCTTACAGGTTAAGAAGGCATCGCACTGATATATGGCGTTATCGTGATATGGAGTATCGCCGTCATGACCGCAGATACTGGGACGAGAGAAGAAGGCATGATGATCGCGGTCCAAGAGATGATAGAGGTGACGGCAGGGATGGGCGATGGTAGTGTTATGAGGAAGAGAGACGCAGGCGGCATCATCGCCATGAACATCGGAGCGGCGTTTATATCAGGCTGTAAAAGGCTGTTTTGCAACGTCTCCCGCAGAGCCTTGAGTAACGGGAATAAACAGAAAGAGGGAACTGATAACACAACTTCAGTTCCCTCTTTTGTTGTTGGCCTAAAGACTACAGATTCAAATCAGTTCCTTCTGCCGCCGTCATTCGGGCGTCTGTCATCAGGATTGTTCTGGTCCCGGTTGTTGTATTGCTGATCCCGGTTGTTATTCTGGCCGCGAGAATCTCTCCCCCTGAAGTTGTTATCATGGTTATTCCGGCCTTCGTAACGGCGATACTCAACATCGCGGTAATTTCTTATCTCTTCCCAGCGATGACGTCTTATTTGACGGGGAAGCCTTCCCTCCCGAACAAGAATCCATGGTCCGCGATAATTGTTGGAGACGTACCAGCGGCCATGATGATTGACGTAGTAGCGACCATCGAATCTGACGATATCCTGAGGGCTTCCAACCGATACGGAAAAGCCAAGATTCGGTACATTGATAAAATTTGTGCGGTTATCAAAAACAAAAGAGGGCGGCCTGTCTCCCCTTTCACCGATACGAATATTTACTTCAGCTTGAGCAGCAGGGCTTCCCAGAAGCATTCCTGCAATTCCTGCAGCCAACCAAATCTGTTTTTTCATTATAAATTCTCCTGTGTTAAGATGTTGTTCAGTGATAAGGACAGGTCGGTTATTCCCGTTTATTGTTCCGGTTATTTCCGGCCTCTACAACATCTGACGATCATTTATCCATTTTCCTGCACACAAATCACCCGGAAGTTAAATCCAGATGTTCTTTTTGTTTTTTTTCTGACAGCCGCGCTGAAAACATCTTCATTTGCCCAGATTTCAAAACTCTTTTTTGCCCTCGTCATACCGGTATAGAGAAGTTCCCTTGTAAGGATTTCACAGTCAACCGGTGGTAGAATCATCAATACCCGATCAAATTCCGAACCTTGACTTTTATGGATGGTTATGGCAAAGGCTGTTTCATGCAGAGGTAGGCGTTCGGGTGCTATGCTGCGGATTCCCCCATCGGGAGCAGGAAAAAAGGCTCTGAGCGCCCCCCCGTTTCCAGGATCAGGAAAGAGTATGCCGGTATCGCCATTAAAGAGCTGCATGGCATAGTTATTAACGGTGATCATAACTGGGCGTCCACGATAGAAGGTTCCAGCCTGACTGATAATCCCCTTCCGGGCAAGAATGCTCTCGACGGTATGGTTAAGACCACTCACACCGTAGGCCCCTTCACGAAGGGCGCTGAGTATCCTGAACCGGTCAAACCGCTCCAGCGCCTCTCGGGGAGATGCGGCATCAAGATAGCTTTGATATCCTTCGACCACTTCTTCTGCCAGAGAAGCAGGGAGCTCTTCGCGGAAGGGCAACTTCTGCCAGGTAGTCCCACTCTTACTCCTTTGCAAAAGCATCAGCGCCTCATTCTCCAAACCGGCATTAACAGCACGGCTGATTTCAGCAATACCACTCCCGGCCTGAAACCGGTAATTTTTTTCGAGCATGACCAGTGAACTGCCCAATGGTGAATCCGGGCTCTCAGTTCCAGCCTTGCAGATATCACCAAGTACCGACCCCGCTTCAACCGAAGCAAGCTGATCGCGGTCGCCAAGAAGAATAAGACGCGCAGAAGGTTTGAGCGCAGAAACAAGGGTGCTCATCAGCGGCAATGCAACCATAGAGGCCTCGTCAATAATAATCGTATCAAACGGCAGCGGATTTAGGGCCGAATAGCGGAAGCGGGACGATCCCGGAAGAGTGCCCAAAAGGCGATGAATCGTGATAACATCGTCAGGAATGGACAGCTTGATCTCATCTGAACAGTCAAGTGAGTTCTTGATATCATTAATGGCTGTTTTCAGCCGTGCAGCAGCTTTCCCTGTCGGAGCAGCCATAGCAATCCGCTGTTTCCGGCTTTTATCCTGCTCAAGCAGCAAGGCAAGAATACGGACGACTGTCGAGGTCTTGCCTGTTCCCGGGCCGCCCGAAATAACGCAGAACTGATGGTGTATTGCTACAACGGCAGCCTCTTTTTGACGATCACTTTTATGATCGGCACTTGCGGGAAAAAGTCGTGACAGACCATCAAGGAGGAGAAATTCATCAATATTGCTGAACGGTGTTCCTGCTTTTTGAAGAAGTATCCTGCCAAGTTCCTGCTCATAAAGCCAGTAACGGTAGAGGTAGAGACGGCCAGAGTCGTCAAGAACCAGAGGGCAAAGCGGCCCGCCGGGAAAACTGACGGAGGAAGCACTTTTCACGAGTTCAGTCAGCACATCAAGACGGGGTAAGAGAATCGCTTTATGGTCAACAAAAAAGGTCTCTCCTTCAATATCGGCAAGGTTCAGGCATATATTGCCCTTCCCCACGGCACTGCTTGCGAGGGAAACAACAAGCCGAAAAAGATCACTGATCTCCCCGGATGCCTGCCGACAGATAAATGCAGCAAAATGCCGGTCTATAGCCCTCTCCTGATACTCAATGGTCATAGGTTATCCTTACGTCCTCTATCAAGATGTGTGTCAATGCTTCAATCAGCTCCACCGGCGGAAGGTCCCGGAAAAATCCACAGCTTTCACCGTGTTCCATGCTTGCTCCCCGCAAAAAAACATAGATCACGCCGCCAAAATGGCTGCCGTATGAGTAATTTTTCATTCTTAAAGACAGGTAGCGGTTGAGCGCGACGGTATACAACAGGTATTGCAGCGGATAAAGGTTTTTCTGCATGGCCTGCGTCATGGAATCCTGCCCGTAATCTTCAAGCGAGTTGCCCAGATGGTTTGATTTCCAGTCAAGCAGGTAGTAACGCCCCTCCTGCTCAAAAACCATATCCATGAACCCCATGAGCATACCCTTGACCGGACTGAACTGCAACGATTCTGCAAGCTGCGCAAGATTAATGCCACAAGGCAGAAAACCATGGCTTCTCAGAAGGTCAGCCAAGAGAGTGGAATTCACAAACCGTAGCGGAATGAAAAATTCCAGTTCAGTGATCCAGCTTTTTGCAGCCAGAGAACCAAGCGTAAAGGCTCCATCACGGGAAGAAAGAGAGGTGCCAAGAACGTTATGAACCATGGCTGTAAGGTGAGGCTGCCACTCTTCAGGGTAGGTATAACGTTCAAGCCCTTTTTCAACGAGCTCATGGATCATCTTTTCGGAAGGAGCAGCAAAATCAAGCTTTTCGAAGATGCCGTGCATAAAAATTCCGGCCTGAGCTCCCCGCGGAAAAGTGAATATGCTCTTCTCACCACTGCCACCATTACTGCCCGCAGCAGCCAGGGACTTTTCGCTCTCTCTTTGAGGCTCATCGCGGTCTGGAAGTTCAGTACTTTTCTGTTCATGGCGGCTGAAAGAGGTGAAGCTCGATACCCGCCAACTGGTGTCGATGGTTCTTTTGAAGGTGCGCAACATGGCTGGTTCACTGCTTGCTGCTGTGCTTTTGCGGGCGAGCCCCACTATGTTGTCAACAGCTTCACGTGTTATCATGCTGAACCCTATGGAACCTCCCGAACCATCGGCAAGCAACTGCAACTCTCCGGCCATAGTCTCGGCACTCAGGGTTTTCGACTCGGCGGCAAGAGCGAGAGCCTGGTTTTCTGCCTGCCTGGTATCAGTGGAGGCGTGAAGCAGGTAGTTGATCGGTGAACTTTCCGAACGGGTTTTTCCGCTGAAAAGATAGCAGCGATACTTTGCCCTGGTCAGGGCCACATAAAGCAGTCTGAGGCTTTCGGCAAGGGATTCCTTGTCGGCAAGCAATCGGTGGCGCTGCATATCTGAGGAACCAAAATCCTTGACGAGCCCGTCCGTTTCATCATGGAACATGACCACACTGCCTTTACTGTTGCTGCCTCCCCAGAGAAAGGGGCAGAAGACAACAGGGTATTCAAGTCCTTTGCTGACATGAACCGTAACAATTTTTACAGCCGAATCATCCGTTTCAAGGCGTATCTGATACTCTTCGGCTTCATCTGCCGCCCCGATCCGCTCGCTGAACCAGCCAATAAGCCCTTCTATTCCTGTTCCCTTTTCATGTTCCTGACGGTGAAGCAGCTCAAAACAGTGCAGCACATTGGTCAGCCTGCGCTCCCCCGATGAATCCGGATAACTGAGCAGACGCCCCCGAACACCCTCCCTCGCCATCAGCTCCCGGCTCATCACCATACAACCCCGTTCACGCCAAAGGTCGTGATAAGAGCGGAACTGTCTGAGGCACTCCGTCCATGACTCTTCATCATCCATTAAACCGGCAATATCGTTGCCCGACCGGCCAAGCATATCGGTTACCAGCGCGGCCCTTACTTTTGCTTCATTTCCCGGGTCACCAAGGGCTGAAAGCAGGATGCGCACCTCTACAGCCTCTTTTGAAGCAAAAATGCTTCGGTCACTCCGCATGACCCCGGCAATCCCCTTTTCCTTCAAGGCGTTGAGCATAATGCTGGCCTGACGGTGCGTGCGTACAATAACGGCAATATCACCGGCATTGAGAGGCTTTCCGCCGATCAGGGTTTCAGCCTCCTGCAGGAGGCGGGCAATTTCACCGGCCACAGCAGTTGATGCCAGATTATTGGCATCGTCCACCGTCAACATGCCGCTCTTTTCATCACTGGAGTCCATAAGCCAAAGCTGCATCGGCTCAACATCACCACCCGATTCCTCTGCATGATTTGGCTCCCGATTCCCCGCCGCAAGGGGATGGTAGACAATCTCATCATAGACAAACGGCCGCCTTGCATTGTCGAACAGGGTGTTGAAAGCCTGAAGCAGCAGCGGAGCAGAACGCCAGTTCTCCGTCAGGGTAAAGCGTCGATCTTCGCTCACCTCGCGTGCCGCCCGCATATAGGCAAAAATATCCGCACCGCGAAAACTGTAGATTGCCTGTTTGGGATCGCCGATAAGAAAAAGCGGAGCGTCGGAACCTGCATAGATGGTTCTGAAAATCTCATACTGCACAGGGTCGGTATCCTGAAACTCGTCGATGAGCGCCGCAGAGTACTTGTTTCTGAGAATTCCGGCAAGCACTTCCCCGCCACTGCCCGATATCAGCGCACGATAAAGATCTTCAAGCAGATCATCGAAAAAGCGGATATTTCCGGTACGCTTGCGCAAAGGCAGATTATCCTGATAAAAGCGAAAAAGTTCAGCCTGGAGGGCAAGAAAGCGCTTCTTTACCGCATCATGGAGTGTTTGGCAGCTCCCGAAAAAAGAATGGTGAGGAGGCGTGTTTTTTGCTTTCGTGCCTTCACTGATTCCGGTCACCGTAAATTTCTCAAAGCCATCGAACAGATCGAAAGGATTTCCGCCATCGACGAAAGCTCCCATGCTTGCAAAAAGCGGATCAAGCAAATCTTTACGGTAGGTATCCTGCGACCTTTTCAACCCCTTGTCTGTAGCCAGAAGCTCTGTTATGAACTCCCTGTCATTTCCCCAGGTTGCGCAGATCTCTCCAAAAGCAGCACCACACTTCTTCTCGAGCGCAGCAATCTCTTCGTCACTGTATACCGGAATAACTTTTACCCCCGTACCGGCATGAAGGTTCTTCAACAGCGACATGAAGGTTTCAGGAGAGTGGCGGTTCCGCAAGGTATAGCCCAAAAGCGGCGCAGGCTCCCTGAAAAAGTGCATTCTCCAGAAATCATCGGCAATATCACGAAGCAGATCATTCTGGTCAGTCACCAGTTCGGTATCATAGAGAGAACCACTCTCAAAAGCGTTATCCTGCAGCGCCCGCAAACAAAAGCCATGAATGGTGAAAATGGAGGCTGTGTCGAAGGCACCAAGCGCTCGTTCAAGCATATCCCTGACTTTTTTCAGACCCGCAAGAGCGGCCTTTTCATACAGCTCTTCAAGGAATGCGTCGCTGGTATCGCGGCCCTCCATCACTTCAAGCGCCTCACGGATACGGCTGCGGATTCTGGTACGAAGCTCCTGCGTTGCCGCTTCCGTATAGGTCACCACAAGAATCTGTTCAGGAAGCAGCTCTTTTTCCAGAAGCAGGCGAAGGTAAAGCGAAGCTATAGCATAAGTCTTCCCCGTTCCAGCACTGGCCTCAATCAGGTTAATGCCGAAAAGGTCAACTGTTGCGTGGTTAAGTTGGTTCATTGTGGCTCCTTTCTTTCGGAGTCGATCATCGGCCGGAGCAACTCGACGGCAAGAGAACAGAACTCCTCATCAAAGGGCTCAGCGGAACCAAAGCAGCGCTGGATGGCCGGATCGGAGCCTTCACCCGGACGGTTGTTGAAAGTATCGTCACGCCACTCCTTGCGG
>CAIPKT010000121.1 GCA_903865705.1 uncultured Chlorobiaceae bacterium | reverse complement strand
GGCATGGCCAGCGTTTTGCCGAAGTTGTTAGCCAGTGAACCCTGACGGCTATACTGGTCACTTTTTATCATTGCGGCAAGGGTATCGCGGTTCCAGCCATTGGTTACAGACTGCTCCATGTACCAGAATCGAACCGGTACATCCTTGATTTTTTCAATCAACAAGCAGTGATGACCCCAAGGAATACCAGCAAGCAAGGTTTGGTCAGGCAATTTTGCCACAGGCTGTGGCAAAATTGCCTGGGAGGCAGGATACTCTCGATAAAAAGCGATCATTCTCCCAATATTCCGTTCCGAAAAGCCTTTGATCTCGGGCAGTTCGTTATGAATATCCTTTGAAAGCCTGGGAATAACAGCAGCGCCCCAGCCAGCCACTTTTTGTTTCTCCACAAGCATCTTTCCGATATCCCAATACATGGAAATCAGTTCAGAATTGGCCGAGAGAATCGCTTTCGTTTGTGCTTGCCGTATACGCTGCTTAATGTCGATCAGCAGCGTCTTGTAAAATGTCAGTTCACTCATTAGTCAACTTGCTGATTTGATAAGCCATAACCGCCCTAATCCATTTTTTTTGCACGGTTTGCTGTGCATAATAGAGTGCTTCATTGCAATCCTTGCATTTGGTAATAATTGCAATGTTATGTTCCCAGGGTAATTGGCCAACAAGCTGTTGGCTTTTTGCATCTGTTTGAGGGTTCTACCGTTCCCTACCTTCATGGATACAATCTACAATCTCTTTCGTCGAAATTTGAGCTTTAATGGTTGGGACAGATAATGATTGAAGTATTGGCTCGCGATTAACCAACTTGGCAATAGACTTTTTTTCTGACTCTTTGATAGCCGCAAAAATACGATCAAGATCGTTGCCATATCTCGCCGCATGGGCGCTTCTAACTTTACAGATTTCTTCTACGATTGGATCATCTTTCATTGATTAACTCCCTGTCATGAGCGCTCTGCGTGGTCTGACGTTAAGCAAGCGGAAAAATAATTCCCCATTCAGAATAGTATACTTTCCTTATCTTGGGTTTTCGTAATATTTTCGCAGTAAGCAGAACTTCATCCGGTCTATAAAGTCCTTATAAAGTTCACTCCATAGCGATTTTACTGGATAAAGTATTTATAAAAAGCAAGATACAGGGATTTAAATTAAAGACGATGAGAGAAAAACTGATTTTTGACATTTCCCGCGAAGGACGCAAAGGGTACTGCCTCTCCGGAAATGATTTCCCGGAAGTGACGATGGAGAGCATTCTGCCTTCCAGATTTCTGCGAACCACACCTGCGGAACTTCCAGAAGTGGCCGAAAGTGAGGTTGTGCGTCATTTTGTACGGCTCTCGAACCTGAACCACCATGTAGACAAGAACATGTATCCTTTGGGAAGCTGTACCATGAAGTACAATCCCAAGATAAACGACTATACCTGTGAGTTACCGGGGTTCAGCGCGCTCCATCCACTGCAGCCTGGCAAAACAACTCAGGGTGCATTGCAGCTCATGTATGAACTGGCCGAAATGCTCCGAGAAATTGCCGGAATGGCGGCCGTAACCCTGCAACCTGCGGCAGGCGCACATGGTGAGCTAACCGGTATTCTGATCATCAAGAAGTACCATGAGTCCATTGGCTCAAAACGTACCAAACTTCTTGTGGTTGATTCGGCACACGGCACCAACCCCGCCTCAGCCGCTCTGGCCGGATATGAGATTATCTCAGTCAAAGGTAAGGCAGACGGACGCACCGACCTCGCTGATCTTCGGAGCAAGCTTGACGGTGATGTAGCCGCACTGATGCTGACTAATCCCAACACCGTCGGCCTGTTTGAAAAAGAGATTCAGCTCATAGCCAAAATGGTGCACGATAACGGCAGCCTGCTCTATATGGACGGCGCCAACATGAACGCTCTTCTCGGCATAACCCGTCCGGGTGATATGGGCTTCGACGT
>CAIPKT010000120.1 GCA_903865705.1 uncultured Chlorobiaceae bacterium | reverse complement strand
GATTTTGTGCGTCCTGATCCGCCACAGAATACTCTCTATACGTCCAGAGTTATGCCGAGCAGTATCGAAGCTGAAAGCATCACTTTTGGTGATGCCCAGAGAGTTATTCAAGGCGAAGTTCCTGGGGCTTGGTGGGAAGAGTTTCGTTCACCGAAACTGAACAGCCTGATTAGGGAGGCTTTGATAAAAAGCCCAACGCTGGAGGCTTCGGCAGCAACACTCCGGCAGGCAGAGTATCTTTATAAAGCCAAAGGAGGCTCAACCCTCTATCCTCACGTTGAGGCAAACCTCGCCGCTCAGCGTCAGGGAATCAACGGCACCATGAACGCTCAGGAGGGCGGTGAAAAAACGTTCAATCTGCTCAATGCATCAGTCAGCGCAGGGTACACGTTTGATTTCTCCGGCGGCAATCGCCGTCAGCTTGAATCCTTGGCTGCCAAAGCAGGGTATTATAGCTTTCAGTTGGAAGGAGCACGTTTGACGCTTGCTGCTGATATTGCAACAACGGCAATCCGACAGGCGCAGCTATCCAGCCAGATAGCAGCTCTTAAAAAAATTCTTTCAAATCGTCAGGAGCAGCTTGCGATAACCCGTGAACGCCTCAGACTTGGCAGTGCTTCGCCGCAAGAAGTACTGGCCATGCAGGTTCTGGTTGAACAAACCGGAGCGGGCATTCCTGCCCTGCGCAATCAACTCGACCAAACCACGCATCTCCTTGCTCTGCTCTCGGGTCAAACGCCGGACAGTGCCAGCTTACCCTCGTTTGCGTTACAGGATTTTGCCCTACCCCTCTCTCTTCCGCTAAGAATCCCATCCGAACTGGTTCGGGTACGACCGGATATTAAGGCATCGGAAGCTCTTATGAGAGCAGCAAATGCTGATTATGGTGCTGCTGTAGCAAAATCTTTTCCTCAGATAATGCTGAGTGCTAATCTTGGTTCACAAGCCTTGACAACTGCAAGTTTGTTTGGAAGCGGTTCACTGGTTTGGGGAGTTGCCGGACAGCTCGTTCAGCCGATTTTTAACAAGGGGCTTGGTCCGGAAAGAGATGCTGCCAAAGCTGGATTTGATGCGGCATCAGCAAACTACCGCCAGACTGTACTCAAAGGATTACGCGAAGTAGCAGATGTTCTCACTGCGCTTGACAACAATCAACAAATACTCTCACGTTATACCGGGGCAGATGCAGCGGCACAGGAACAGTTAATGATCACTGGAAACCGATACAAACTTGGTTCAGCATCCTATCTGGAGTTACTACAGGCTCAAAGTGAGTCAGAACAGTATCGGCTTGATTTGATAGCTTCGCAGGCACGTCGCTTGTCGGATGCAGTTGCTTTTTATCAGGCAATGGGCGGAGGAAGTAAATAAACCAGTTCTGCAAGATTTTTTTGAGAAGATCTTAATATTTGGGTATGTGTTTAATCTCGTATTGCGAATTGTTCCTCATCATTCAAACCAAACTGAAATAATTATGACTCTACCGGAAAAATATTTGAAATGGAACGGCATACCCTACAGAATAAACAATATCAGAGTATCGTTGATGATGACTTGGGTATGTGTGCTTATGTTTTTTACCTCTGCATTGGCTAAAGACATTCAGGTTAAATCCTTGACCTCCATAATAAAGCCTCAAGTGACATTTGTTGAGCTTGGCTCTAAAAGCTGCATTCCATGTCGATTGATGCAGCCGGTTATGCTGTCTGTTGAAAGAAGATTCGGGACGCAAGTAAAGGTAATTTTTTATGACGTATCAAGTTCTGAACAAAGTCGTTATGCTGACTTGTATTCTATCCGGCTTATTCCAACGCAGGTTTTTTTGAATAATGCGGGTAAGGAGTTTTTCCGTCATGAGGGATTCTACTCTGAAGCGGAGATCACCAAACTTCTGAAAAGTCAAGGGCTGAAACCGCTGAATAACAATTAAGCCATGCTTGACACTCTTTTTTCAGAACTGACCTTGGCGTTAGGGCAAAGTTTCTGGTTTGCCATGGCAGCCTCATTCTCTTGGGGAATATTGAGCGTTCTTCTAAGTCCTTGCCATCTTTCAGGTATTCCTCTGGTTATCGGCTATATCAGCAGCCATGGTCGTGTAAAAGTAAAACAAACAGTCGCCCTCTCTCTTTTATTTGCATCCGGCAGTATGTTCACTATAGCACTCATCGGAGTGATAACAGCCTCAATGGGCAGGATGCTGGGTGATACTGGAGTGTGGGGTAGTTACGTTATTGCTGGAGTGTTTATCCTGATGGGGCTTTATCTTCTGGACATCATCAAGTTACCGTGGAACGGGATTGCCTTTGCCGATGATCAGCGGGGTGGGCTGTGGGGTGCTTTTCTGTTAGGCCTTCTTTTTGGTATAGGGCTTGGGCCATGTACCTTCGCATTTCTTGCACCGGTGCTTGGAGCCGTATTCAGCATCGCATCAGACAGTTGGCTTAAAGCAGTCATGCTCGTAGCAGCTTTTGGTATTGGTCATGCAGCAGTCATCGCGGTCGCTGGCAGTATGACCAATCTCGTGCAACGCTATCTCGACTGGGCAGGCAAATCTATCGCAATGGTATACCTTAAGCGCACTTCCGGCTTATTTCTACTCATTGTTGGGCTCTATTATTTGTTCAATTAAATGATAGTGACAATACATTAAAATATGCTGGTGCTTATATGAGACCAACGGAATCTTTTTAACAAATAAAAAAGATAGGTAATCGACTTGTTTAATTATTAGCATATGCTTATAATTAATTTATAAAATTTTACAGAAACCATTTATCAATTTGTGTGTATGAAAAGCGAAATGATTATCACTATCGGCGAAGGAAAGAAAGTTGATGCGGAATTCAATGGTTTTACCATCCATACTGACCAGTCGGTACATTCCGGTGGCGAAGGTTCTGCTCCTGAGCCGTTTACCCTTTTTCTTGCCTCTATCGGAACCTGTGCCGGTATATATGTCTCTTCATTCTGTCAAAGCAGGGGTATCCCAACGGAGGGCATACGTCTCGTCCAGTCCCATTTTGTCAAAGAGTCCGGTCGTGGCATAGGAAAAATAGAGCTGGCCATCGAACTGCCTGCAAGCTTTCCCGAAAAATACAAGGATGCTCTTATCAGTGCGGCAAATCTCTGTGCGGTTAAAAAGCACATCATGAATCCGCCTGAATTTGTTGTAAAAACTGTTACCACTTAACTATCACGGAATCAACAGGGAGCTATTGGTGAAAAAGAGCTGGGGACATTACTACAAGCTTTCTAAAATGTGGCTATGAAAACCAATCGGGTTGGCAGGCCGACTCATTGCCGGAGCATTCAGGATATGCCCAGGATAACCTGTTTCAGGCCGGACGGTGTTCCTCTTGAAGAACTGCAAAGCATTGTGCTGACTCTTGATGAGCTGGAGTCTATCAGACTTGCCGATAAGGAGGGGTTATACCAGGCAGATGCTGCAATGAGGATGAATGTATCCCGTCCAACATTTGGCCGCATTCTTGAAGCTGCCCATAAAAAAGTGGCTGAAGCCATTGTTGAGGGCAAAAAGCTCTGCATTCAAGGCGGAATGTTCCGCTCTCTTTGTGACTCTGTCCCAAATGACCGTCCGGATATCTGCGTCTGTCCTGAATGTGGTTTTGAGTTGCCACATCTTAAGGGTGATCCTTGCAGGGAGACTTGCTGCTTGCAGTGTGGTGCCTCCCTGAAACGTAAAGGCGGCTGCATGTCAGAGTTGAAACCCTGACGGCAACTTATTTTATAGCACATTATTTTACTTTTTGTCACCATGCCTGATACCTGGAACAGTCCTGATAAATTCAATCGCGAAGCCTCGCAGTGGGATGATAATCCGCGACGCAGTGCACTTGCTTTGGCCGTCGCTCAAGCTATTATTGCATCGACAAGACCTACCAAAACCATGCGTGCCCTTGAATTCGGTTGTGGTACCGGTCTGGTCACTCTTGAAATTGCTCCGCTTGTCGGGTCGGTTTCAGCAATTGATACCTCCAGGGAAATGCTTGCCGTACTCCAGGAGAAAATCCGGAACTCCCGGCTGACGAACATAGAAACTAAATGCATTGATCTCTTGTCTCCCTTGCAGAACGCCGCAAAGGAAGAGAGCTTCGATTTGATCTACAGCAGCATGACCCTTCACCATATTGCTGATACGGCAGAGTTTCTCAATCACCTGTCCAATCTTCTTGCTCCTGGAGGCATCATCGCTATAGCTGATCTTGACAAGGAGGATGGCCTGTTTCATGACGATCCGCTTGAAAAGGTTCATTATGGCTTTGATCGTGAAGAACTTGATGCACTGTTTCATGCAGCAGGACTGCAGGCAGTAACGTTTGAAACCGCTTACTTGTTTGAAAAGGAAAACAGGGCGGGGAAAAAAACTGCATATCCGGTATTTCTGGTAACAGCGAAAAAAGCAAAATCTTGAATAGCTATAGGACTTATTCCTCGATGCTCTGCTGCGGGGTATGAGTTTAGGTTATATCTGATACTTTTTATTACAAAAACAGAAAATATATATCAGCATGATTGCGGAAAAATGGAGCTTGATACCAAGAAGAAGAGCTCTTGTCAGCACTGGATTATTGATTATCCTGGTTTTTTTTACCAGCTGCGCCAATCAGCCAAAAAAATGTGTCGATATTGACGGAAACAGTTACTCTGTCGTCAAGATCGGGACAATGCTTTGGACAGGAAAAAATCTTGATGTTTCGCACTACCGTAATGGAGAGCCGATTCTTGAAGTACAGGATACAAAAGAGTGGTCAACCCTGACAACAGGGGCCTGGTGTTATAACGAAAACAAAGCTGAAAACGGTAAAACTTACGGGAAGCTCTATAACTGGTATGCGGTCAATGACCCAAGAGGCCTTGCCCCGAAAGGCTGGCATGTGCCCACTGATGCCGAATGGTCTGAATTGGCCCTTCTGCTTGGAGGATCACAGGAGGCTGGAGGAGCAATGAAGGCAACGGTGCTTTGGAATGAACCGAATGCCGGGGCTAATAATAAAAGTGGATTCGCCGCTCTTCCAGCCGGAGCACGCAGGGACAGTGATGGAAAATTTATGGAACCTGGAGAGTTCAACCGCTTGTGGTCATCAACGGAGTTAACAATAAAAACTGTCGGGGTAAGTGCGCTTGGCTATTTCGATGCAGTTCTCCGACAAGGCAAAGCCGGTAAGAACAATGGGTTTTCGGTGCGCTGCATCAAGGATCCGGATTGAATTATTTATAATTTTATTAATAATCTAAATACTTCGGACATGAATATCGATCGAGTTGTATTGGCTGTTGCAGGCTGTTTTGTGCTTGCAAGCGTGTTGCTTTCAATCTATCACAATCAGAACTGGCTCTGGTTTACGGGGTTTGTAGGCGCAAACCTTTTTCAAGCGGCATTTACAGGGTTCTGCCCACTTGCCAAAATACTTAAGGCTGTTGGCGTTGAGCCTGGTCATGCGTTCAAATAACTCGTTCGTATTTTTTTATTGATTTCGCACGTTTGTACACCACAACAAAAAGCAGCAACCTTTGCATTAAAGCTTCATGTTGCTGCTTTTTTGTTCTATCTCTGTCAATCAGGGGAAAAGCTCTTTAGCCCCTCATGATTTAGGAACATCACTTTTGGCCGGCTTTTCCTGGCGTTCACTACTGCCGCATGTCGAAATCTTCAGCACTGTATATAGAGGACAAAACCCTGCAACCGAAGTCAAAAGCGGAACAAGTCCAACCGCGCCCCACCACGAATGCGTTATCAATCCAATCAGAATAATTGTCGCCCCGATTACTGCACGGATTATTCTGTCAGTTTGGCCCATATTTTGTTTCATTAGTCTTCCCGGTAAAAGGTGAGTAAAGTATTGGCTTAAAAATACGCCTTTATAAAGCGATAAATACTATTATTTTATCTTGTAATAATATAGTGCCTTCAACATTGTTTTCCTTCTACGAAAAGCTCACTATCAAAAATTGTATGATGAGCTTACTTCCGCTGAGATAACAGTTGCTGTAAATTGCGCTCCGATTAGTGGTATCTGTCGAACAAAAAAGAGATGAATCGGAGAAATGAAAAAAGGCGGGAGATCATCCCGCCCATTCAATCATCATCAGGAAAATGTGCTTATTTGCTTTGCTGAACGAGGTAAGCGACAGCATTGCCGATCTGGGCATCGGTGAGTTTTGGATTGCCGCCTTTTGCCGGCATCATTCCTTTTTTACCGGTGAAACCTTTTATTGATTTGCTGACAAGCATAGCTTCGCCCTGAGCAATACGAGGTGCCCATGCTGCCTTGTCGCCTAATTTTGGCGCACCCATGAGGGCTACTTTGTGGCAGGTCGCACAACTGGCATCATACACAACTTTGCCTGCAGCAGCATTATATGCTGCCTTGGCTTCCGCAGAGCCTATCGAGAGAACAAAAAGAGCGCAAAGTGAAGCAGAAACAAAACGGGACATAATCGGGTTCTCCTTAATTATGGGTTTATGGAACATGGTGGCTATAAACATGACTCATTTTAACATTATAACCCTTTTAATCAAAATGTTGATTGGGGCTTCATTTTACATCCGCAGTCGGCTACACGTATGAGACTTTAATAAAATTAGTTAGGGTAATTCACTGCACTCTTTCGACCAAGCCACACTTAACCGGTGAAGAGGGGAGGGGCGTTTGCGCCACAAACGCCAATGACTTTCGGGAGAGTTTCCATTTTCCTGAATTGTCGCCATGTTTTTTGAGCGATCAATTTGTATGAGAGAGAAGGGGAGTGAAAGACCTCGTCCATCAGCCTTGGCAACTGCTTCTCGGGTTGTCCATAAATCGAAAAACAGCTCACTTCTTGCGGGCTCAGCGATTGATGCAAGGTCTTCGGCTTCTTCATGACTCACTCCAAAAGCAGACAAATCATCCTGATGAATGAGTTGTTGATTGACGGCTTCTACATCAACCCCGACGTTTCCTGCTTCGCTGAGAACGACGGCAACCATTCCTGCCGTATGAGAGAGACTTATTCCAATGGCTCTGCTTTCCGGCATATTGATGAAGGGCTTTCCCCTTTTGTCGTGGGCTATAATCAGGGATGACTGAGGAATCTTGAGTGAACGACTGAGTGTGCAGCGGAGGAGGGCGTGTGCTGCAATATAGGCAAGGCGATCCTTTTCTTGTCGAAACCGCTGGCAATGCAAAAGCTCTTCTTCATCAAGCAGTTCGAGCCAGTTGGGAGGAGGAGTGTTCAAACCATTTAGATTAATCGTCCACAACCTGACTGCAGGATGATGGTTCATATGCATATGCACCTCACAACCCATTTGTTCATGGATATGGCCGGCTGGTTGTCTTGATTTCATCTTCAATTCATCGTGTGCTGCATGCAGAGGATTATTTATACCACTTATATTATGGTGCGAGGTTCTTCTATCTGGCCTTCATTCATTCTATACATTTTGTCGGAGAGGTGGAACCATCGATCATCATGGGTTACGCATATGATGATCTTGCCACGTGCCTTGAGATCAGGTAACAGTTCTTCGTAGAAAATGCGGCGGAAGTATGGATCCTGGTCTGCGGCCCATTCGTCAAGCACAATAATCGGGTTGTCCTCAAGTTCTGCGACTATAAATGCAAGTCGCTTCCGCTGGCCGGCAGAAAGATCTATAGTGCTGAAGGAACCACCGGTCAAGGTCACTTTATCCTGCATGCCGAAACGTTCGAGCATGATGCTGATTATTTCCGGATTTGGCTCATCAATGGATGTGAGGCGCTGTGAAAGATGAAAGTCGGAGAAAATGGCAGAAAATCTGTTTCGGTAATCCTGCATTTGTTCGGTTTGCAGCTCAACTCCATCGGCAATAAGAGAGCCTGAATCCAGTGGAATCAGCCCAGTAAGCATGCGCAGAAGGGTTGACTTGCCTGAGCCGTTCCCCCCGGTAATCATGGTGATTTGACCGGCATGGAATTCAGCCGTGAGCGGTCCGACTTTGAATAAGGGCATTCCGTTTTCATCCCTGAAAGAAAGCTCTGCTCTTTTAAGGGCAATCGTCAAGGGTGATTTTTCAAGTGAACCTGTTTCTTCACTTGATGCTGTTTTTGCCGCGGCAGTCAGTTTGTTTTTGATTTTTTCAATGTTTTCAAGTGCCAGTTCAGCTTTTGTAACAAGAGGAGTGACAAAGGAAACGGTACTCACAGGTCCAGAGATAAAAAGCACCGCGATCGTGGCTGGCAAGACCACCTGATGAAAGCCTGCAACAAACAGGGGCACGACGAAAACCATCAAGCCTACCAGCGAAAATAACATCGCTTCGATGACGGCATAATTTCGTCCCCATTGCGCTTTCAGCAATGAGCTGGTTATCCGTGATTCATGAGATGCATCAGCAAGAGCACCGGTCAAATCGTCAGCACGCGGGTTGCTCATCCTGATTTCTTTGAACCCGTGCAGAAGTTCGGCAAGCCCATCGAAAACCCGTTTTTCGGCTCTGTCAGCCGATTGCATCAGCGTCCGCAACCCCTTAACGCGGGAAAAGCGGATTGCGACGGTTAATCCGGCAAGGCTGAAGGCAAGGATACAGGCGAAAGGGGAAAGCCATGCAAGGTAGGCTGCCAGAAAGAGCAACATTACAGCCTGCTGAAACCCGATCACCAGCATTGGCAGAACCTCGGCAAGAATTTGCGTGTCCTGGGTGAGAGCTCCCTGAAGATCGGAGTGACCAATTTTTTCAATTGTTACCAGGTCTGTTCGACGGATAAGATTGAACAGGCCGACCCGCAGCTTGTGTATCAGCCGCTCAGTATCTCGAGAAGCTGTCACCAGCGTATAGATGTGTGTGACATGGAAAAGTATCACGGTTATTGCGAACATCAACATAAGACGCCCACTCACTTGCCCTCCTCCTCCCTCTTTGGCAGCGGTTGAAACCAGCGCAACGAGCGACATTGTTGCAACTGCAGCCAAAACGGTCATAAAAAAGAGTGATTTGAGATTTTCCGGAATTTCCCGTACAACTGCTTTAAATAATCTCATGGTCTTTCCTCCTTGCTTGTCTGCAGTTCTCTAAGTTGGCCCTCCTCAAGATGGAGACGGCGATCTGCAGCATCAAAATAGCGGTCATCATGAGTCACGGCAATAATGGTCATTCCCCGACGCTTCAGTTCCGGAATGATCTCTCGATAGAATTTCTTTCTGAAGAAAGCGTCCTGGTCGGCAGCCCATTCATCAAGAATCAGGATTGGTTTTTTTTCAAGCAATGCTGCGACAAGGGCAAGTCGTTTGCGCTGTCCCGTCGACAGTTCTGTCCGGGTAAATCGGTTCTCTTTGAACCCGACGATATGGTCCATCTCCACCCAGCGCAGGAGCTCTTCTGCAGCCATAGAGTCTACTTCACCAATGCCATAGAGCCGGGTGAACAGGTGAAAGTCAGAGAAGACTGAGGCCATTAGTGCGCGATGTTCTGCGAAGCGGGGTGCAGAAACTACCGTATTGTCTTTCAATAGTCGGCCACGCTCAGGATGATAGAGACTGGTCAACAGTTTGATGAAGCTCGACTTGCCTGAGCCATTACCACCAGTAATGAAAATTACTTCGCCCCGCAGGATTCGGACGTTCAGGGGTCCAAGTGTGAAGGGGATTTCACCGCCAGGAGCAGGGTAGGCAAAGACCAGGTCAGCCATCCGGATTTCGCTGAAGTTGACATTAAAGTTGTTGTTGCCGTTGCTGGCTGCCGGTTTGGCAGGTTCCTCACTGCTTTGCTCTGCAATATTTGCGAGTTCTGTGTCGAGTCCCATCATATGTCCCGCTGCAGCTTTTGCTGCACGCAATACGGACAAGGACTGCATCAGTCCAAAAATAGGGGGCACCATAAAGAGTACCGCTGCCGATATTTTTACCAGCTCGGTTCTGTCAGAAGGGGAATAAATCGGGACAACAAAAACCACAAGCCCAAGCATCAGGTTGAACATTGACTCGCCGAACACAAACTGTGCCCAGCTTTGTCGATGCAGTTCGCTGCGAGCCTCTACCATGCGGCTTGACAGCTCATTAAACTCATCACCAAGAGCATTGCTGCGTTTGCTGCAGAGTCGCTGTTCCTTGAATCCATCAAGGAGATCAGAGACGCATTCAAAGAGTTTTGCCTCATCCAGGGAGAGCTCTTCCTGGCATTTCTCCAAAGAGAGGCCAAGCCGGTAGTAAGTGGTTGCGGCCGCAGCCAGAAGAAGTGTCAACAGCAGAAATGAAACCATCGACACCAGGGCAATATAGATAAGTATCAGAGCGATTTGGATAACCGAACGTGTTGCAAGGGCAAGGTATTGGGAATTCGATGAAATAATTTTACAGCTCTGGGTGATGTTCCCGAACAGTCTGCTTTGGCCAAAATGCTCAAGTTGCCACAAATCCGCATGGCGTACCCGATTGATAAGCTTCATCCGCAGTTGGTCTATCGCCTCTTCAATGTCAGCCGCAAACTGCTCAACCAATCGGCTTTCATAGATCACATAAACAAGTAAACAGAGCAAAAAGAGTGCTGCAACCGGTAAATCGACAAATTCCTCCTTCGTTTTATCGATTTTTTGGGCTGCCATGGTAACCACTGCAAGCACAAGTGTTGTGCTTAATGCAGAGGCTGAAGCAAAGGCAATAAGCTTGCGGAGAGGTTTGTCACCGATAGATTGCAGGAGGCGAAGCAGGTTCAATGGTCTCTCCCCTTTTTCATGGCAGCGCTCAAGAGAGCATTCTGTCCTGCCTGAGGAATTTCAGGCCAGGTGATGCCAAATTTATCAAGCATGCGCTGCGTTCGATCTGAGGCAATCTCCACTCCGTGCAGAAGGGTCATGAGGGAACGCCCTGTTTGAAGTCCAAAATTTTCAACGGTATCGGCCAGTGCCAATTCCATCTGCGGTTCATCGATTGCCGCCTGCACCCGTTTCAGAAAAGTGCTGAAGTCACAGCCGCGGATTTTATCGGCAATCCCGTCGGTTGAGAGGATAATGCTGGCCAGTCGCTCCCGTCGTGTCGTCGTAATGTGGTGGATCTCATTCGTCAAAACGTTACTGTTTGCAAGTGTAACGAGCGCTTTTGCGACCACATCAACATAACAAAGCGATGCGTCAAGTTCCAGCGGGATAACTCCAAGGCGCATGAAGGCAACCAGTTGCCTGAAAAAGGCATTATAGGCAATATTTTGCTGTAATTTTGTGCTATCTGTTGCAAAGGAGATGTTCCCAATGCGGTAAATGCAACTGTTGGCCAATTCCTGGCGTGATGCGATTACCAGTCGTTCGGCTTCCTGCTTGGTACGGACGTAATAGTTTTCATCCTGTTCTTCCGGAGCAAAATCATACTCTGTAAAGAGCCTGAACTCGTTAGGCAAGCCGCTTCCAGCGACTGAAAGGGTGGAGATAAAATGAAAATCAGCAGGAGTTTGCTTTTGTTGTGCAGCCAAAGTCAGAAGATGACTTGTAGCAGTTACATTGTCAGCAAGAAAATCGTGATAGAGACCAATATGGTTTACATTGGCCGCGCAATGATAGATGGCGTCAATGGTACCGGCGAGCTGATTGTAATCATGCAGGGAGAGAAGGAATTTTGAATGTCGCAGATCACCTGCCAGTACATGCAGACGAGGGTTGTTTCGTAACGATCCACCTTCCTCATTTCCGAAATATCCGCTCAGTATATTATCAAGACGGCTTTGTGCCGTTTGGTTGTCTGTGCTGCGCACTAACACGGTCACCTTGATTGCCGGGTCGGCAAGAAGCTCACGCAAGAGGTAGCTTCCGAGATAGCCGGTCGCTCCAGTGAGCAGTACGTGCCGGTATGAGTGGCAAGGCAAAAGATCACGCTTCAGATCAGAAAGTATCCTTGTTTCATATTCTGCTCGTTGGGGGTGCAACGCATTTTCGCGTTCACGCTCTATTTGTGCACGAATTTGGTGATCGCGCTCATATTCAGTACAGAGTTTGCCGATAACCGATCGCAGGTGATCAGGACGTGGCCGACAGTAAAGAGCAAAACTTGAAAGAACCGGATGTTCGTACAGGTTATTCACCTGACATTCAAACTCGCGGCGGAGCCGGCTTATGACCGCAATGGCTCTCAGACTGTCACCCCCGATTTCAAAGAAATTATCCTCTCTGGTGATGATCGGATGACGGAGCTGCTCAGCCCATACTTCCGATACCCTTTTTTCGATAGTAGTCTGCGGTTGTGTTCGCTCTTGATGGTTCTTTGTTTGCGGTGTTTCATTGACAAGGTCGAGCAGTGCCTGACGATCAACTTTGCCGGCTGGTGTGAGGGGTATTGCTGAGATTTGGGATATGGATGCCGGAATCATATATGAGGGGAGAGACACTGACAGGTATGTTGACCATTCCGCCCAGGTGGGAGTCTTTATCTGAGGATCAAGCGTAACGAATGATCGGAGCGCTTGTGTGTGGTCAGCCAGTGTTTCCAGGATGGTGACGGCCTGCAGCACCCCTGGATAGGCCGCTATGTGATGCTCGATCTCACCAAGTTCCACTCGTTGCCCGTGCAATTTTACCTGAGTGTCTTTTCGGCCAAGGATTTGCAGCTCACCTGTCCTGAGCCAGCGGCCCAGATCGCCGGTTTTGTAGCGTCGTTCGCCCGATACATTCACAAAAGCGGCAGCGGTCAGATCTGGACGATTGATATAACCGACGGCAAGTCCCGTCCCGCCAATCAGGACTTCACCGGTAACACCCGGAGGCAGCGGTTTGCAGCAGTCGTCAACGACCGATATTGTTGTGTTGGGCATAGGAGGACCTATCGTGATCGGCTGTCCATCAGGATGAATAAAGCCAACGGCCGATGCAGCCGTACACTCTGAAGGGCCATAGCCATTGAAATATGAAAGCCTTGTTGCGTAGAATCGGGCATCATCCTCGACAGGTGCCTCCCCGACGGTCATCAGAATCCTTACACCAGGAAAATCAGCCTGTTCGAACAGGCGAAGATAGGAAGGCGACATTGTGGCGACGGTGACGCCGCGTCGCTGAATGAGGGAGTGCATACCTGACAGATCATTCATCTCTTCGCGCCTGACTGGTACCAATGCCGCACCGGTTGACCATGTTATCACAAGGTCGCTCATCCACAGATCAAAAGATGGTGAAGAAATCTGCATGAGCCGATCGTCAGCTCTTATGCCGAGAATTTCAGCTTCTCCAATACCAAGATTCAGCAGCCCTTTGTGATGAAGTTTAACCCCTTTGGGCATTCCGGTTGAACCGGATGTGTAGATAATATAGGCAGGATCATCCGGTTTGATGGTTTTGTCGATACCGGGTGAGTCACCTGCTCCGGCTGGAATATTTTCCGGCCGTAAAGTCTTGAAGTGACAGCCTGCAAGTTCAGGCGGTAGGGAAAGGCCGTCAAGCGCTATGATGATTTTCAGATTCGTATCCCGTGCCATGAAGGCGAGTCGCTCATCGGGCAGATCGGCAGTCAGTGGCAGGTAGCAGGCTCCAGCCTTCCAGATGGCAAGAACGGTTTCCGGCAGTGCGGCCGATCGTTCCGTGAAAACTCCAACGGTTTCTCCGCGCATGACATCAAGGTTAAGCAGGGCTCTGGCAAGTGCATCGGCACGACTATTCACCATTTCATAGCTCTGTATGCAGCCATCAGTAACCATTGCGGGCCGATCCGGGTAACTCTTTGCAAGCCTGCGGAACAGGTCAGGGAAAGAGTTTGCCGGCAGAGGAAGGTTTTGACCATTTTGCCATTCATTGAGCAACTCTTCTTCCTCTGGCAGCAGCCAAGGAAGCGGCATCCCTTTTTTATCAGGATTTTTCCCCGGATACCGCATCCAGCCGATAAGCGAGTCAAACCAGGTATGGGCAGTATCCTTTGTATAGATTGCGGCGTTGACATACCATGTCAGCATAAGGCTGCCATCTGCCAGCCCCTCGTGTACAAGAACAAGATCCTGCGCTGGAGCATTGCGTCGCAGTTCGTAGCTTACTTTATCAGGCTCAGGAGGAGCAAAACCGGCAAGAAAGAGATCTGCTTCGGAAGCGACCGTGAGCGGGGGGTTCTCAGTGACGGCAATGTCAAAAAGCGGATAGCGGCCAGGATGGTTTGTATGCGTTGCGTTCATCCGGAAATCACCATAGATACAAGCAAAAGGGTATCGAGAGTGCTGGAGTGCTTCCCCAAGATTTTGCTGTATGGCTTGCACCAAAGCATCGAGTGAACGCGATTTGGAAACAGGGCACACCAGTGGGAGCATGTTGATAAAGTAGCCTATGGTTCGCATCTCGGCATTTGACTGGCGGGTTGATGCCGCGGTGCCCAGCAGAAATTCGGAACGTCCTGTGCGACGTTCTACTTCCAGCCCGAGCATTGCCAGCATAAGCGCATGGAGAGTTGCCTTGTTTTGCTGTGCAAGGCTCCGCAGTGCACTGGCTGTTGCGGGTTCGATACGGGTTCTGAAACAATGGCTTCCAGTACATGAAGAGGCTGACCGGCCATTTTGCCGTGGTTTGTCGAGAGGCCATTCATCAAGGGCATCAGCTCTTCTTTTTAAAAGGTCACTCATGATGCCTTTCCAGTAGGCGGCGTCGATAAGAGCATTTTGACTATCAAGATATGCTGTTTCATTTGCCGCTGACCGGTCAAATCCTACTCCTGGCGGAGTCAGGATTCCCCCCCTGAGCAGTGCGGACAGTTCATCGGTGAGAATACCAAGCGAAATACCGTCTCCCACAGCATGATGCATGACAAACCAGAAAATTGTTTGATTCCCGTCAACGATCCTGGTCAAGCCTGCGCGCCAGAGTACCGGGTTGCCCATGGCAAAGGGTTCCGCCTGGCGACTGCTGATGTACGTACGTGCTTCTTCAAGAGACGCTATGACGTGCAGTTCCAAAGTTTTATCCGGTTGCGCAACGACAACTCGACGCAAAACACCGGATTCGTCCTCACAAAAACTGGTGCGCAGGGAATCATGTCTTGCAATCAGCTCATGCCATGCTGCTCTCCAGCGTTTATAGGACGGCACCTCTCCTTTAACCATAAGAGTAAGAGGGATATTGAAGCCGCTGGTGTCGAACCCCGCCTGTTCGGCTGTCCAGAACTCACGCTGGCCTGCTGTAGCCTGGTCGGACACACTGTTGACTGTCGGTAAAGGAGTCTGCATATCATGAACTCTATCGGCAAAACCAGCAAGCGTCGGTTCGGCGAAAAGTTCACGGGCAGATACGTTACGGTTAAGTGATTTTTCGAGGCGTTGGGCCACTGAAATCGCCAGCAAACTATGCCCGCCGAGTGCAAAGAAGTTGTCTTCACGATAAATCGGACTTCGTTTCAATACGTCAGTCCATATTTCAGCAATGCAACACTCCAGTTCACCTCTCGGCGGAGTCAATCCTGATGGCAAAGGACGATCTTCCACCAATGCAATAAGAGCTGTCCGGTCAACCTTGCCTGAAGCGGTCAACGGGATTGATGGTACAGGAATCAAACCGGAAGGAATCATGAAGGAGGGGAGTTGTTCCATGAGGTATGCTTTCCATTCGCCCATTTCAGGCATTCGCTCTCCCGGAGAGAGTCGAACCACACCCCAAAGACTCTTCGATTTTCCATCCTGTTCAATGAGAACAACAGCAGCCTGCGAGATTGCCGGGTGGCAGGCCAGCGCATACTCGATTTCACCCAGTTCAAGACGTATGCCATTCAATTTCACCTGATCATCAACTCGACCGATGATTTCAATGGTTCCATCCTGATGCCAGCGACCAAGATCGCCGGTACGGTATTGACGGCCCTGTGCGCTCTCCAAAAAACTGGACTGCGTCAGATCCGGGCGGTTCAGATAACCCTGACTGATACCAATTCCACCAAGCCAGATCTCACCGGCAACCCCTGGTACTCGAGGACGTCCATTATTATCGCAGATTTGGATACTGGTATTCGGCAACGGCCTGCCAGCCGACAAAAAACGCTGCTCGTCACCCTTAAGGAGCCCCATTGTACTGGTAATCGTATTTTCAGTAGGGCCGTAAGCATTGAAATAGCGAAGTTTTGATGCATATCTTATTACATCGGCTTCTACCGGCGGTTCACCACCAGTTATCAGCACACGCAGTGAAGGCGGAAGCGGGTCACCTTCGAACAGTCCAAGATAGGTCGGCGTGATGTCTGCGACGGTAACAGAACATTCTCGCAGGAACTCAAGAAAACGATTTGGCGATTCAATGACGTCCAAAGGTGCCTGGCAAATCGCAGCGCCGCAGGCGAGCGGTACCCCTATATCGGAGAGAGAGACGTCAAAAGATGGGGATGCAAACATCAGAATGCGATCATTGGCATTGAGATCCAATATCGCTGTGGCGCCGAGTATCATGTTCACGTAGCTGCGATGACTGATCAGTGTTCCCTTTGGTTTGCCGGATGAACCCGAAGTATACAGGATGTAGGCCGTGTCGTCGGGTTTGCCGATAATGAACAATCTTCTGGAATGGTTCTGACGAAATGATTCTGATAACGTCTCTGGTCGAAATGCTTCGGGCCGTCCTGCAGAAAGCAGTTCCGGAACGGCAATGCCATCAAGAACGACCAACTGTGATATGCCAGCATCGCCAGCCATAAAGGAGAGTCTTTCCTGTGGCAGGTCGGATGCAAGTGGTACATAAATTGCACCTGATTTCCATATACCCAAAACCGTGGCAGGGAGATGCGGAGACCGACCAGTCAGAACGCCGACAATGCTGCCGCATCCAACTCCGCGTTGCAAAAGGCTGTGGGCGATGGCGTTGGCTTCCTCATCAAGGGCCCGATAGGAGAGTGCATCTGTTGAAGTGATTACAGCAGGGCAGTCAGCCTGATCCGGCCGGTCAACCATCATTTCAAAGAGTTCATGAAAGCGTAATGGTGGCCTGTCGACAGTTGCTCCCCGCTCCCAGTTGGCAAGCTGTCTTTCTTCTTCCGGAAGCAGAACCGGCAAGGTTTGGCCCGCATGTTCAGGATCTTCAGCAAGCCAGCCAGCCCATCTGACCAAAGATTCCAGCCATGTTCGCGCCGTTTCTTCAGAGTAGACTGCCGCATTGACCTGCCATTGCAGGAGAAGTCCATCGTTATCCAGATTTTCATGGATCAGGACCATATCCTGCCCTGGAGAAGCATCAGTGCGTTCGTACCGTATACTCTCTTTTGCTGAGGTTGCCCTCGTAAAACGACGGGCTGAGCCCTCTTTTCGAGGAGCAGGGTTTTCGGTTACAGCGATGTCGAAAAGAGGGTAGCGTAGAGGTTGACGCAGGTGGGGATGGTTATTCCAGTATGCACGGTATATTCGGGCAAACGGCAGACGGGCATGTTGCAGGGCCTCAGCAAGGCTTTTCTGTGTAGCTTGCAAGAGGCTACCGAAAGATTGCTGCGCATCGGGTTTCAGGTGCAGTGGCAGCATGTTTACCCCGTAACCGATTATTTGCGAGTCTGATGCAGACTCCCTGAGGGATGCCGTAGTACCTGTTATGATGTCGGACCGGCCGGTGCGACGCATGACTTCAATTGCAAGCAGAGTAAGTATCACCGAGTGAAGACTCGAATGGTGACTGCGAGCAAGAGCTTTCAGATTCTCACTTGTCTGGTGACTGAGAAGTACCTCAAGGCGATGGCTGCCTGTCGGTTTTTTTGATGAACGAGCTGCATCAAGAGGCCATTCATCAAAGGCGGCAGCAGGTACTTGTTGTAACAGACTGATCCAGTATTCAGTGTCATTGATGGAGTCTGTCGAGGCAAGGTATGACTGCTCCCGGGCAGCAAACACCATTCCGCTGTTACCTTCTGAGGGCAAAACACCTTCATCAAGCAGTATTTCCAGCTCGTTGAACAGGGTGCCGACCGATTGTCCATCACCAACGGCATGATGAAGAGCAAGCCAGAAAAAACGCTTGTTGTCATCAATCGCTTCGACAAGGCCGGCACGCCAGAGCGGGGCAACATTCATTGAAAAGGGAATAAGCTGATGTCGCCTGATATGGGCCAAGGCTTCATCGGCAGAGGATGTAACGGTGAATTCCAGCCTGGCATCAATTTTTGGTGCGACTTTGCGTCTCAACTGGCCGGCATCATCATTTTCAAAAAAGGTGCGCAATCCATCATGGCGCATCACCATCGTTGACCAGGCATTCTGCCAACGATCAAGCACAACATCTCTTGTAACAAGGTAGTGAACAGGAATAGTGAAACTTCGAGTATCAAGTCCTGCCGATTCCGCAATCCAGAACTCTTTTTCACCTTCCGAGGCAAAATCAGTTTTGGGAGCGATCTCTTTCCGCTCCAGAATAGCGGGCGATAATCCGATTTTTTCAACAAACGCCGCAATTGTCGGAGCTGCAAAAAGCGTTCGAGCCGACACCTGCCGCCCCAGCATTTCGGTCACTCGATGTGCCAGCGTTACAGCAAGCAGACTGTTCCCCCCAAGAGCAAAGAAGTTGTCGTTGCGCGCAACAGGAAGGCTGAGCAGATCCGACCAGATGGCGGCGATACGCTTTTCAATGGGATTTTGAGGCATCTCGCGAACAGCCTCCTTATCCTGCTGTTTCGCATGGTTGCTCAGGGCATTCCGGTCAACTTTTCCAGCAGGAGTAAGCGGTATCACTGGAACCGTCATGATACTCGAAGGGATCATATAGGCAGATAGGTGTTCGGCAAGAAATGCTCTCAACCTGGCTTCCGTTGGCACCGCATCGTTTTCAGGCTGCACAAACGCCTTGAGCACTTTGACGCCCATATCAAGCTCTTCAACAAGAACGACAGCATTCGCAACCTCTGGACTCGTGCATAATATCTGTTCGATTTCACCAAGCTCAACCCGCTGGCCGTTCAGTTTAATCTGCTGGTCGATACGCCCAGTGATTTCTATTTCGCCATTTGCCGTCCAGCGTCCGTAGTCTCCTGAGCGATAGAAGAGCCCTTCCTGAGTGGACACAAAGTGCTCTGCGCTCAGACCGGGCTGGTTCAGGTATCCATGTTGAATCCCGATACCACCAAGCCACAGCTCGCCCTCAACACCTGGCGGCACTTGAGAACCATCATTATGGCGAATCGAAATTTCAGTGTTGGGAAGCGGCCGACCAACTGTCAGGGGAGTATCCGAATCGTGATTGCCCACGATTAATCCGCCTGAAACAACAATGGTAGCTTCTGTCGGTCCGTAAAAGTTCCAGAATGCAAGCTTGCTGGCATGATGCCGTACGTCACGCAAGTTAGGAGCTTCTCCGCCAGTGAGCAGAATGCGCAATCCCTCAAAAGGAAGTTTTTCGCTGACGCGCAGGTATGATGGAGCATGAAAGGCGATGGTGACCCCGAGTTCACGGTAGTATGGCTTCAGTTGCCAGGGGTCATCCCGGAGTGCCAGAGATACCGGTACCAGGGCAATTCCATTCAACAACCCGTGTCCGAGTTCCCACAGGGAGGCATCGAAACCAACCGTAGCTGCCAATGACATGCGGTCATTCTCTTTGACACCTATTCTCTCTGTCACTCCAAGAATGGTGTTGATATACGAGGCATGGGAAATGGGGGCGCCTTTCGGAGTGCCTGTTGTGCCTGATGTGTAGATGATGTAGGCAATATCATCGGGTGAACCCGCTTTATCTGGACGCCGATCTGAGGGTGAACACTTCTCAGGACGGATAATGGTTTTGACAGCTTTTTCCAGAACATGCGGGATCGTGAGCCCGTCAAGCACGATGAGGTGCATCGCTCCGGCATCAGTGGCCATTTTTGCCAGCCGCAATGCAGGGAGTTCATGCGCAAGAGGCAGATAGGTTGCGCATGCTTTCCATATCCCCAGTACCGTTGCCGGGATATTTGCCGGGTCGGAGGTGAGTACTCCAATGGTGTTTCCCCTTTCGACCCCTTTTTTTATGAGCTCATGGGCAAGGCCATTTGCCCGGACTTCGATCTCTTTTAAGGTTTCGATGTGGTCGCGACTGATAATTGCCGGTCGGTCTGGATGACGGTCCGCAAGTGCTTCAAAGAGTTCGTGGCTGCGTCGATTGGGGCGGTGCAGCTTTGGCCCTTGTTCCCAGTGTTGAAGCAGTACCGTTTCATGCGGCAGCAATGCTGGAAGAGGTTGCTTGATCCGCTCAGGGTCTTCGGCCAGCCAGCGAGCCCAGGCTGCGAAAGAAGAAAGCCAAGCCTGAGCACTCTCTTTCGAGCAAACATCCGGATTCCAGATCAATATAAGATTCAGTCCGCCACCGTTTGCTGGATATGGCTCATGACTGAACGAAAGGTCGAGACCTGCAGCCGGGTGTTCGAGTTCTCCAGCCAATGACAAAGGCTCAAGAGTAAGGCCTGCATCCCGGTCTACAATGATCCTTGGAGGAATTGCCGTCAGGGCGATATCGAAAAGCGACGTGCGTGAATGTGAGCGGAGTTCAGGATGTCGTTGCCGGAACTCGCGATAGAGAATGCCTGCCGGGTAGGCGGCGTGGCCAACCGTTTCGGTAAGCGCTGACTGTGTTTCTTGAAGAAGCGACGAGAAGGGGAGATCGCCCATCTTCAAAAGAATAACGGGAAGGACGTTGACGAAGTGGCCTATTGCGCTCTCTCCCCCTGCCGGGCGAATGGATATGCCGCTGCCAACCATGATGTCACTGCGTCCGCAACGTCGCCTGATTTCAGCTCCGAGGATGGCAAGCAACAGCGCGTGAAGCCCGATTCCTTGCCTTTTGGCAAGATGAGCAAGCCTGTCAAACGTTCCGGCATCAAGGTGCTCCGTCAGGGGTGATGCCCCTTGTCCGCTGGGTAACGCTGGACGTTGACGTTCAGTCACGTACTCAGTAAAGGCGCCGCTTTCGCGATCAGCCAGAGCATCGAGCCTGCTCAGCCAGAACTGCCGGTCGCGTGTAGCTTGTTCAGAAACCAGGTACTGTTGTTCAGCGATGCTGGCCATTGCGATGCCGTCAGGTGCCGGCGGCAACGCTCGCTCGCCGAGCAGGGCAAGCAAATCATCCTGTATCAATCGGGCCGATGTGCCGTCCACGACGCAATGGTGGAAGACCAGCCAGAGAAGTGTTTCATTTCCCTCATCAACATTGATTATGCCTGCTCTGGCAAGGGGGGGAGTTGTGAGCTGGAATCGTTCGTTAGCCCAGATTGCAGCTATCTTGCGAGCAGTCTCTATTGAAGGGCAGTGATCAAGTCGAAGCAATGAGTCAGGGGGGAGTTCATGAGAGGCAACAGTCCTCCATCGGAGGGTGCCGTTTTCATCCCGATACAATGCCGTTCGAAGGGCGGCATGACGATCAAGCAGGCGAATCCATGCTGATTGCCAGACATCCGGCAGTAACGTCCGCCCGCGAACATGCAGAAGACGCACAATATGTGAGGCTGCCGGTGCCAAACCGATTTCCGAGGCGATCCAGAAATCCTCCTGGTCAGCAGTGGCAATATTCTCAACCGGAATATCGTTGCCCATGCCGGGTTGTTGTTGCTGCATGGCGTCGATGTGTTCAGCCAAAGCTTTTACCGTCAGAGCTGTCAGCACCATCTGTACCGGGACGTTGTAGCCAAGCAGATGCAGGCGTTGACTGACGGCAATCGCAAGCAGGCTTGTTCCTCCAGAGGCAAAGAAATTATGTTCCCTGAAAATAGGCCGCACATCAAGCAAATCTTCCCATATCCCGGCTATTGCAGTTTCAAGTTTGCCTTGCGGAGGTGTTCCGCCTTCATGTTCAGACATTTCATTGAAAAGGGAATCAGCGATTTCCTGCAGAGCCAGTTGATCGGCCTTGCCCGAAGAGTTGACCGGTATTTTCGACAGCACGGAAACCCGGGCAGGAATCATGTACGACGGGAGTGTTTTCAGGAGCAATTCACGCCAGTCAACATGTTGTAACTGATCGGGTTCCGGACATTCAACAAAGGCAACCATTCTGCCTTTTGCATGCAAAACCTTGGCTTTGCTCACGCCGGGGTGCCGCTGCAGCGTAACTTCAATCTCGTCGAGCGATACCGATTGGCCGGAAATTTTGACAACATGGTCTGCCCGTCCGAGAGACTCAAGTTCACCTTTTGCGTTCCATCGAGCGAGATCGTGTGAGCGAAAAGCACGTCCGTAACGAGTTTCGACAAAAAACTCGTCGGTAAGTTGAGGCTGTTTCAAATATCCAGGTGATACGCCGGTACCGATAACATGGAGTTCACCAACCTCGCCGTTCGGCACCTCATTGCCATCGTTATCGAGCAAATAGACAGCCGTATTGGCGAACGGTCGACCACTGGGTATCGGACCCTCTTCTTCAGGATCGACATGATGCATGCAAATTGCTCCACACGCTTCGGTCGCTCCAAGCAGATTCCAGTAGTCCACCTGTCGAGCGTAATGTCTTGCGTCATCAGCATCGGGTCTTTCTCCGGCAGTAATGATACAACGCAATCCTTTTGGTACAATTCTCTTCAGCAAATGCAGATATGATGGAGTAAACATTGCAATCGATACGCGATGCCTGCCCATCTGTTCGAGCAGGCTTTCAGGATTGTCGATTGTGGATCGGGATACAGGCACATAGGCTGCTCCCGAAACGAGAGGAAGGCACAAACCGCGAAAGCCAAGGATAAAACCTGGCGAAGTAGAAAGCAAAATCCGATCTTTACTGGTAATTTTATGTGCAGCAATGTGACCGAGCGCCATATTGATACAGGCATCATGCTGAATCATGACTCCTTTCGGTGTTCCGGTAGACCCGGAAGTAAAAAGAATAGCAGCAAGATCGGTCATCCCCGGTTTTTGATGATCAAAAATGACGGGAGCTTTCCAGTCGGCCGTCAAAGCCTCCGGCCTGATGACCGCATTGCCGGGAGAGAGTGAGCCATTGCCAATGAGGGTATCAACAAGCTCCGGTGGCGGTTCTATGCCATCAAGAACAATCAATCGCCGAATTCCGGCTTGTTCGGCCATGTTAGCCAGTCGCTGGGGGGGCAACTCTGCGACCATTGGCACATAGACTCCACCAGTTTTCAGGATCGCAAGAAATGCAGCAGGTAAATCTGGCGATCGATCGGTAAGCACTCCGATTGCTTCCTGAACGTTGATGCCGCGGTTATATAGTTCCATGGCAAGTCTTTCGGCAGCAACGTCCAGCTCAGCATACGTGGTTATGTTATAATCAGTAATAAGTGCAGGAGAGGAGGGTTGCCTGAGCGCCAATATCTTGAAATGCTCCTGTATTTTACGGTAATAACCCATGTGACCTCAAGTAGTGTCATTGTTAACAGGGAAGAACCCGCCACTGATAGCTCAAGCAACGGTAACCGTTAAACTCATTCATCATTTGCAATCAATGCATACTTTTTTACTGCTGCCCGCGACAATTTGTATTTGAAGAAATGATCAACTGTTCGCTGTATCTTCAGTATAAAATGCCACAAAAAAGAGTAAAACTGCTAAATAAAAGTAATATAATGCTCTTAAAATTAAAAGAGACGGCTGTTATATGCAGTAATTTTTTTTATAATGCAGTGTTTGGAGCTTTGCCAAAATCAGGTTACTGCACAGACGCAATGAAACTTCTCCATGAACGGCTTGTAGATTTCAGCTCCCATTGCAAATCTTTTCTTCGGCAGCATGCCCTTCCTGTTATTTCACTGGGGTTACTGCTGTGTCTTGTTCTGGTATTCTTTTTTGACCGGACCATTATTTCGATACATTCCGGACAACGTGGCATCTTATGGCGGAGGCTGGGCGCCGGTACGGTGATTGATACAGTGTATCCTGAGGGACTGCATGTGATTCTACCGTTTAACAAGATGTACATATACTCGGTACGCAAACAGCAATTTCGTGATTCGATTGATGTTCTGACGTTTGATGGCCTTACTGTCCGGGTAAAATACACCGTCCGCTATTATCTTGACCCTTCGACACTTCCCATGCTTCATCAGATCATAGGTCCAGATTATGTCAACGTAGCAATTCGCCCCGATATACGATCTGTTATCCGGACTCTCTTCGGCCAGTACAAGCCCGAAGAAATCTACACCTCTCAGAAGGCTATCCAGTTGCTGTTCAACGAGCAATCAAGGGCTCATCTTGCTGCGCGTTTCGTAAAGATCGATGATGTCCCAATTGAATCAATTACTCTTCCAACCCGGATCTCCATGGCTATTGAAGAGAAAATGGTTCAGCAGCAACGTGAAGGGGAATATTCCTATCGCATGTCGATAGCAAAAAAGGAAGCAGAGCGTTTGCAGATTGAATCAATTGGTATTCGTCAATACAATGACACGGTAAACAAGAGCTTGACTCCTTCTATTCTCAAATGGCAAGGCATTGCGGCAACGCGTGAGCTGGCGAAATCACCGAATGCCAAAGTGGTCGTGATCGGTTCCGGGCAATCTGGCTTGCCGATTATTTTAGGTAAGGATTGAAAGATGAAGAAAATAATTTTTTGGGTAGCGGCAATCGGGTTGCTCGCTTTCTTCATGTTTACGCAGTTCAGTTCTTTTGAACGTAAGGGTCTACGTCGATTTGAAGTATTGAATAACCCTTCGCAAGAGGTTATTGTTGGGGTGTGCTGGCCGTTTTCTGTAAACCAGGACGGCATGGCGGATGGTCTTCAAATGGCTCTCGATGAAATCAATTCCAAAAATCTTGCAGGGGGAAAAACTATCCGCCTGATTATTCGAGATGATTCTTTTAATAGTGTAAAGCAGAAACTTATCGCCAGGGAGTTTGCTGATAACCCTGAGATGAGCGCGGTGATTGGATACTATGATGACGGACCGGCTATCCAGGCCTCCTCAATTTTTGAGTCAAGCCGATTGCTGCATCTGTTGATCGGAGCCAACAATACTGATATGACCTCTCACGGGTTCAACTATATCAATCGCACGGTTCTGTCCAGCGACAGGATAGCAACAAAACTGGCCAAGCTTTCGACAAATCACGGCTACCGTAAAATAGCTATACTCTGGGAGGAAGATGCTTATGGGGAGGATCTAGCCTATCAATATCAAGTTGGCCTTGATCAATTAAATGCCAAAGTGGTCTATCAATGGTCTTATTCCCGTAAAAATGTTGACTTTCGGTTACTGGTCAACGAACTGAAAATGATTGATGCGGATATGATTTTTTTCAGCGGCATCGAGCCGATAGCGGGGGATTTTTTACGAGCCGCCCGTAAGGTTGGACTGAAAACTCCCGTTCTGGGAGCTTTTAATAATACTCCGGAAATGCGCATTCATGCAGGTTCAGCATATGAGGGAGCGATTTTTTTCGGTTTTTATAACGTCCATTCCCAAACTCCTGAAAATCAACTATTCGTAAAGAAGTTTTTTGACCGATATGGCAGAAATCCGGATACTTGGGCCGCCCAAAGCTACGATGCATTGCACATCCTTGCAAAGGCTATCAAATTCACCGGTTCACGGAACCCTCTCGATTTATCTTACGCCATTAGGTATGCGGATGCTTTTGAAGGCGCCAATGGCAGATACAAGTTTGACCGCGCAGGCAATCTTGAAGACAAGCCCTTATTCCTGTATGTGATTCAGCATGGAGTACCTGTTTTGATTCAGTAAGAGGGTTCGTGTTTTTTTCCTGTTTTGATGAATAAGCTTTATTTTACTATTTTAATGCATCAGTAATCAGTGAAATCAACTTTACACAGCCCCTTTAAGAAAGGAGATTACTTATGAAAAACGAAGCAGTTGAAACCAAAGTTGAAGTAGTAACAGAAAGTATCAACGACACTTTGGATCGTGATCAGCGTATTGAAAAACATGCAAGAAATCACATTCTTGCGTCAATGGGTGTGGGGCTTGTTCCGATACCGTTGGCTGATATGGTCGCGTTGGTAGGCGTACAGCTTGACTTGATCAGGACGCTTTCAGGCGAGTACGGTGTGCCATTCAGGCGTGACATCGGAAAGTCTGTTATCACAACGTTGCTGGGTGGTTTTATTCCCGTAGCCCTGGGTGGTACTCTTTCCAGCTTGATAAAATGTATTCCCGTGATTGGCCAGACTACAGGAGCCATTACCATGCCGGTTATTTCAGGTGCATCAACATATGCCATTTACAAAGTCTTTATACAGCATTTTGAATCGGGCGGCACCTTCCTTGATCTGGATCCGGCAAAGGTAAAGTCCTATTTTGCCGAGCAGTTCACGAAAGGAAAAAAGGTAGCTGTTGATTTGAAAAAAGATGAGACGGCAAGCCCGCCTAATTGATTGCTATTGCCGGCAATGGTGAACGTCTAAAATAGCGCACAAGGGGTTATAAGGCTTTTTATGCGCTATTTTTTAACTTATCCTTTCTTGAGCCGCATTGGCTTCTCTATTTTTGGTAGCTATGGCGGTGAGGTATTGGTTTGTTCTGTCTGTTTGCTGTTTCAATCGCACAAGGAGATGAATCAGATGGATATTTGTCTGTTGTATATTGCACTCTGTATTTTGATTGCCTTCATTGGCTCAAACAGGAAATTTGGATTTTTGGGATATTTTTTCTGCTCTCTTTTTTTAACCCCGTTTGTGGGAGCCCTTGTTCTTGTTGCTTCCGATCCGCGACCAAAGAAACTTGAGAAATGTCCAAAATGCTCATACCCGCTTTCTGAATCGCCAACTCATCGCCCTTAGTCTTGAGGATCAAGCGGAAGTATCAGGACAATCGGGGCTCATCTGATCGCTGATAATCCCAGTCGAAGATACGTCGATGGCAAGGACGACAAATGCCGATCCTTGTTGTGTATATGCCCCTTCAATAGCAATCTTTTCGATGGTGTTCAGCAGGCCCGCAAGCGCTGATGCGTCGGCGGTCAGCAAATAGGTGTTTTGCCCTGATGAATCGTCTAGATAAGTTTCTTCAACAATAGTATCACCCCTCTTGCTCCATCCCAATAATTTAACTACCGTTCAAAGTCGGCAGTCAGTAGCTGTCATGGTTGTCAGCCTTTTTCCCTAACCATTTGAGATTGCGTTATGTTTACATTTCTGCACGCAGCAGATATCCATCTCGACAGTCCTTTAAGGGGGCTTGAAGCATATCAGGATGCTCCGCTTGAGCAGATTCGGCTGGCGGCCCGACGGGCTTTTGACAACCTTGTGGAATTGGCATTGGATGAAAAGGTTGCATTTGTTCTGCTTGCAGGTGATCTCTATGATGGTGACTGGAAAGACTATAATACAGGAATCTATTTTGTGAACCGGATGGGACGGCTGCGAGAGGCGGGGATTCCCGTCATCATGGTTTCTGGAAACCATGATGCGGCAAGCCAAATCACCAAGTCACTGAAACTGCCTGACAATGTCACCCTCTTTCCGCACCGGAGTGTTGGAACCCTGCTCCTTGATCAGTATGGTGTAGCCATTCATGGTCAGAGCTTCTCTTCCCGTTCGGTGATGGACGACCTGGTACGAAACTTTCCCCAGGGTGATCCGGCGCTCTTCAATATCGGTCTTCTCCACACCAGCCTCAATGGCCGTCCAGGCCACGAACCTTACGCTCCTTGTACGCTTGATGCGCTCCGCTCAAAAGGCTACCACTATTGGGCGCTTGGCCATATTCATCAGCGCGAAGAGATCTGCCGTGATCCATGGGTTGTTTTCCCCGGTAATATTCAGGGACGTCATATTCGCGAAACAGGGCAAAAAGGGTGTACGCTGGTGTCTGTCGATGAGGGACGCGTCATTTCTGTCGAAGAGCGCGAGCTTGATGTTCTTCGCTGGGCGGTATGCCAGGTTGATCCTGCCCAGTGCGACAGCACTGGCTCCCTGTATGACCTTGTTCGTGAGTCGTTTGAGGATGAGAGGGCAAAGGCGGATGGCCGCCCCCTTGCCGTGCGATTGATCGTCGAGGGTGTAACAGCGCTGCATGTCGAGTTCCATGAGAATGCGCTTCAATTGAGAGAGGAGTTTCGGTCTGTTGCTGCCGCTCTTGGTGATGTGTGGATTGAGGATATTGTGATGAAAACCCGGAAGAACACTGAGCCAGTAGGCCGTGGGGCAGATGACTCTCCGGTAGAGGCTTTACTGAAATCGGTTGAAGCTCTTCAGCTTGAAGAGTCAACCATTTTAGGGCTTGTTCCGGAATTTGAAAAACTTCGCAGTAAACTCCCTTCTGAGTTGCTGAGCGATGGCGACCCGTTTCGACCGGATGAGGATGAGCTTTCTCTGTTGCGTGAAGAGGTGAAGGAGTTGCTGATGGCCAAGATAGCGGGAGGACGTCATGAAAATTAAACGACTGGAACTGAAAGCGTTTGGTCCTTTTTCCGGCGAACTTCTTGATTTTTCCTCTCCGGTTCCCGGTCTCCATATTGTTTATGGTCCTAATGAAGCAGGGAAAAGCAGTGCCATGAGAGCGCTTCAAGCCCTCTTTTTTGGTTTTCCCATGCGCACGGCCGATAATTTTCTTCATCCTAACCAGCACCTTTTGGTGGGAGGCTGCCTGCAGGGTGCGGACGGTAAGGAACTTGCCTTTTTCCGCCGCAAACGAAACGTGAAAGATCTCTTCGACCAGCAGGACAATCCGATTGACCCATCAGCCCTTATGCCCTGGCTGCATGGCGTTGAAAAAGAGCTTTTTCTTGCCCTGTACGGCATTAATCATGAGACGCTGGTCATGGGAGGGCAAGGCATTCTTGAGCAGCAAGGAGAGGTTGGCAAGGCCCTTTTTGCTGCCGGTGCCGGGCTTGCCTCTCTGAAGCCGGTCATTGATGAGCTTGAACGGGAAGGGGAGAGCCTCTTCAGACCACAGGGTTCAAGCAAGTTGATCAATGAGGCTCTGGCTTACCACAAGGAGCTGCTGAAGCAGTCGAAAGAGGTTACCCTTTCGGGGCGTGAGTGGGAGGAGCACAGCCTGGCTCTCGATGAGGCCCAAAAGAAGCTTGCAGAGAGGCAGAAAGCAAAGCAAGAGCTTGAAACGAAGAAAAGCAAGTATGAGCGCTTGCAACAGACGCTGCCTGACCTTTCAGATCGTAAAAACCTGTTGTTGCAACTGGCAGAACTGGGCAAAGTCACACCTCTTCCTGCTGATTTCAGTGAGCGCCGAGTTTCCCTTGAACAACGTGAAAGAGATGCAAGATTCCACCATGAGCAGGTAACAGCAAGGCTTCAGGCGCTTCGGGAAAAAATGGGTGGACTCTCACTTAACAGCCCCCTCCTTGATGAAGGTATTGGTATTGATGAACTCTATCAGCGGCTTGGCGAATACCGGAAAGCAAAAAGTGACCGCCCGCTGCGTGAGGGGCAGCGCATCAGCGCACGTACTGCGGCGGCAGATTTTCTTCGCCAAATCAAGCCGGAATTGACCATCAATGATCTGGAAAGCCTGCGTCCAGGCCTCTCAAAGCGCAGGACGGTGCAGGATCTTGCGTCCCGCCTTGAAGCGCTTCAGCAGGGAAGCCGTAACACCCTGCTACAGTTGCAGGAGATTGAAAAAGCGTTGGAACGCTTTGATGCTGAGAGGCAGAAACTCCCTCCTGTTGCTGAAAGCGCACTTCTTTCAAGGGCGCTTCTTGCTGCCGAAAGGGCCGGAGATATCGATACCGAGATCATGAGTCTGGAGCAAGAGCTGCAAAGGGTCGATCATGAATGCCGTGCGGCGCTGAACCGTCTCATACTATGGAAAGGGTCACTGGAACTCGTGCTCCATCTGCCGCTTCCTCTCGGTGAAACCGTGAACCTCTTTGATGAGGAGTTCCGTGCCTTGACCGACCAGAAACGGCAACTTCAGGCAGAAAGGGAAGAGCTTGAAAAGCAACAAAAAGAGGACACAGAGCAAGCTCAAAAACTTGCATTTTCTTCTGACGTTCCCAGTGAGGAGGAGTTGGTAAAGAACAGAAGCAAGCGGGAGCAGGGGTGGCAGCTTCTGCGCCGTCAATGGATCAAGCAGGAGAATGTTGCTGAAGAGAGCCGCAACTATGACTCCCGGCACCCGCTCCCGGAAGCTTATGAGCAGATGGTCGCTATGGCTGACCAGACCGCTGACCGGCTTTACCGTGAAGCGGAACTGGTCGAGAAATATGCATCACTGCAATCCGAGGTGGAAAAGAGCGAGAAGAGACTGGCGACACTCCATGAAAAAGAGGCAATTGCAGACGGAGCCCTTGCAGATTTCAACCGACGCTGGCAGCAACAATGGGCATCAAGCGGCATTACACCGCTCTCTCCCAGAGAAATGATCGCCTGGCTTAGCTCCTTTGAAAATCTGCGCATACAAGTCAAAGAGCTGGAAAAGAGCCAGAGAGAGCTGGATGCAAAGCTGGCACGTCGCAGGGAGTTGCGGGGAAATATCCTTAAGGAAATTGCAGCAGCAGGTGATGCAAAGAGCTTCACGGGAGAGGAACTGCACGAGCCTCTTGACGTTGCAAGAGCTTTGATGAACAAAATTGAAACGGTTCAGAAAGCGCAGGAATCGATGGAGGGCAAACTTCATGATGGTCAAAGGGCGCTTGAACAAGCAGTGGAAAAAAGGAACCGGGCTGAGGATGAGCTTAAGGAGTGGCAAGCAGAGTGGAGTGATGCGCTTACTCCACTCGGGCTTGATGGCAGGGCGCTTCCATCCGAGGCCCTCGATTTCATTGAAACGCTTCAGGCCTGTTTTGAGAAGCTCAAGGAGGCTGATGAGTTTCGCAAACGCATAGAGGGGATTGACCGGGATATAAAAGATTTTGAAAAGGATGTCGAATTGCTGACCGGGGATATTGCCCCGGATCTTTTTGGCGCCGACTCTCATCAGGCCATTACGGAACTCAAGCTGCGTCTTGGCCGGGCCAATCAGGAGCAGGCTGTCCTGCTGCGGGATAGTGAGGAGCTGGAAGCACTCGAAAAAACGCTCATCACCACGCAAACTGATGTGCGGAGCTGCGAAGAGGAACTTGCGGCAATGCGTCACTCTGCCCGTTGTGACACTCGTGAGGAGTTGATTGCGGCTGAACAGCGCTCACTGGCCGGCACAAAGCTCAAACAAAGGCAACAGGAATTGGAACAGAATCTCTCCCGCATTGCCGGGGGAACAACCCTTGCCGATCTTGAGCTTCAGGCCGAATCGGTCAATCAAGATGAACTTCCGGGTCGTATCGAAACGCTGAACAAGGAAATAAACAGCCTGCTCGATCCGGAAATCAATCAATTGATGGAAAGCATAGGACGGAAAAAAAACGATCTTGACCGGATGAATGGCGGCAGCAAGGCGGCTGAACTGGCAGAAGCCCTGCAGCACTCCCTCACAAAAATCCGTCGTATGACTGAACGATACATACGCATCAAGCTTGCTGCAAAAATGCTCCGTGACGAAACCGAACGATATCGCCAGGAAAACGAGGCGCCGGTGCTGAAAATTGCCTCCCGTTATTTCACTGAGCTGACCATGGGCTCTTTTACCGGCCTGCGTACCGACAGTGACGACCATGGCAAACTGGTTCTGACCGGTGTGCGGCCAAATAAGAGCTGGCTGCAGGTTGATGCGATGAGTTCCGGTACCCGCGATCAGCTCTACTTGGCCCTGCGCCTCGCCACTCTTGAATGGCGCACAGAATCAAGCGAGCCCATGCCTTTTATTGTTGACGATATCCTCATCAACTTTGACGATCAACGCTCACTGGCAACCATAAAAGCGCTCAGCGAACTGGGCGAAAAAAGCCAGGTTATCCTCTTTACGCACCATCAAAAAATCGTTGAAGTAGCGGGGGAGCCTGAGTTTGCGGGGAAAGTCTTTATTCATAAGCTTGGGGCAGGACAGTGAGCATGATCGCAAACAAAAGAGGATTTCTTCTGGCTGCGCCCTCCAGCGGTTCGGGAAAAACAACACTGACGCTTGCACTTCTGAGAGCTCTTGCACAGCGGGGGCTTACGGTTCAACCGTTCAAGTGCGGGCCAGATTATCTTGATACCTGGTTGCACTCCATTGCGGCATCATGGGGAGGCAATAACCATACCAGCATCAATCTTGATACATGGATGGCATCAAAAAAACATGCACAGGAGCTCTTCTCCCGCTATTCAGCAGGTGCCGATACCTCTATCGTTGAGGGGGTTATGGGGCTCTTTGACGGGGCTGAAAAGTCGGAAGGGAGTAGTGCGGAGATTGCCAAACTGCTCAACCTTCCTGTAATTATGGTGGTTGATGCCAGTAGCATGGCCTATTCGGCAGCGCCATTGCTCTATGGTTTCCGGACCTTCGATCCCTCACTGAACCTTGCAGGGGTAATCTTCAACAGAGTCAACACCGCGTCCCATTACCGTTATCTTGAAATGGCGGCACGTGATGCCGGTGTTGAGTCGCTTGGCTATGTTCCCCGGAGCGACTCCATGACCATCAACGAGCGTCATTTGGGCCTGAATATTTCAGCAGAATTCGATTACGACGGCATGATTACCTCCATGGCAGAACATGTCGAAAAAACGGTAGATATCAAGAGGCTGCTGGAGCTTTCGAGGATTGAAATTCCTTGCTGTCCCGACATATCGTTTCCTCCATCTGAAGGCAGTAAAGTTATCGCAGTGGCTCGTGATGAAGCGTTTAATTTTTTCTACCAGGAGAATCTTGATGTGCTCAAAGAGTATGGAAAGATCGTGTTTTTCAGCCCGATGGACGATGCCATGCTTCCCCAGGCAGACCTGCTTTACCTACCGGGCGGGTATCCTGAACTGATGGCGAAAAAACTCTCCGGCAACAGCGCAATGCGCGGCCATATTGCAGCCTATTGCCGTAATGGAGGCTTTGCGTATGCCGAGTGTGGCGGGATGATCTATCTGGGAAATTCAGTTACGCTGGGTGATGGTTCACTCTATCCGATGTGCGGAGTTCTTGATCTTGATACGACCATGCAGGATGTGAAGATGACGCTCGGTTACAGAAAGGTTTCTCTGAACGGCGGATATCCAGGGGAGCTTCGCGGCCATGAATTTCATTACTCACAGATCAAGAGAAGGGGAGAGCTGCAGAACATTGCATTTATAACCAATTCCCGAAACGAAGAGACAGGAAGCGCACTGTACCGCCAAAACAATACCGTTGCCTCTTACGTGCATCTCTACTGGGGAGAGAGAAGGGATTTTCCGAAATTTCTTATGAAAGCAACGCCGTAAAGCTTATCAAAGCCCAGGAACGGCAAGGTTTCCCACTGCCTGTGAACGAATTGGCAAAGGCTTATCGTCGAATGCTCTTTAAGGTTTTTGTCCTGCCCGGTGACGTTAACGGGCAATCTGCGGTTTTCCATTTTTTGCGAAATAATCGTTCAGTGCCTCTCCGACCATTTGCTGAATCGACTTATCCTTGTCCAGACCAATCATTTTCAGTTGCTTCAGGACTTCCGCATCAAACCAGCCTGTGATGGACTTTTTCCCAAGTCGGTTTGACGGTGTCGGTGAAACCGACCGTATTTTCGCTATTGGCTGCCTTGCGGCTTTATCGGCCGCAGCATCCTCTTTTTGGCTGTCTGATGACTGGCGCAAAGCTGATGCAAGGCTTGTTTTTTTTAGCATAGTTATTCTCCGTTCGCTGTAATTTATTTTTTTATGCCAATATAGCGGCAAATCCACCGATAAACACTCACTACCTCCTGGGCAGCTTTTCCTGAAGGCTCATATTCAATGACGCCCAGTCCAACCGTTAACGAGTGTACAAAAGCGGCTCGTTGGCCTAAAAATTTCGGAATGATTTCCAGATCATAACATTTTATTGCCTCAAGAGCCTCTTTGGTGAGTGACCCTCTTGGTGGAACTGAATTCAGAATAGCAACAGCCGGTTTTTTTGCCATGGCAGCAATATCTACAGAAGTCGCAATGGCACGAAGGTCAAGAATCGAGGGCTTGCAGGGGATAATCACTAAATCAGCAACTCTTGCGACTTGCAGTGCAGCGGCATCTGAGTGAGGCGCTGTATCAATAATAACAAGATCAGCCCCATGTTCAAGGGCAGTCTGAAGGATTGCATTAATTCGTACCGGTTGTGCCGAAATGATAACAGGGCTCTCTTTTGTACGAGTGTCTTTCCACCCCACCGCACTGCCCTGAGGGTCGATATCAATAACAACACACGAATGTCCACGGCTCTCAGCCGCAACCGCAAGGTTGATTGCCAAAGTGGTTTTGCCTGCCCCGCCTTTCTGCGATATCATGGCAATAATTTTCATGGAGTCATGATGGATTGTGTTCTTGAATTAAAGCGGGATTTTCAATTTAGAATATAACATCTTTACACCAATATTGCAATACACTGATCATACAATACTTTATTCTTTATTGACTTAAATATACTATTACATAAAGTATATAATTAGTATAGATTTAATGAATTTATGTAATATTTAGTGCAAAAAATATTGTAAGACTTATTAATAAGCTATATAAATAAAATGGTTTAATGTTTTTTTCGCGCCATCTTATGACTGTTTTTTCTTGTTTAGGCAGCAATAATACCGCCGTTACAATGGTAACTTGCTGGCATCAAAAAAGAGAAAATGAACAGCGTTTTGAATTCTCAGGTTAACTTTCCCTCAGAAACCTGCCTGCAACACCCCGAAGTATTTGGCTATTTTGATCTCATTCCCTGATTGAGTTCATCATAATCAAGCACTTCGGATACACCGGCCTGATGCTTAAATGGAGTGACAGCAAAGATCTGGTCATGGCGCAGGAAGCCGCAATCAAACTGCAAATAGCCCAGGCAGAACCACCACCCCCTTCATAGCTCGCAGCAGGCAAAACAGACAATGGAGCGAAGCCGGGTACCTGATGACAAGCAAAAACGAGACGTCACGGTCAAGGAGCCGACGAGCAAACTCTAAAAAAAAGTCCGGGCGATCGCACCGCTTGACCGTGACCGGCCCGATATACTGAAACTTGAGGCTGAACTAAAGAATGTTGTCGCAGGGTACCTGAAGAAGAAAGGCAAAGCTATCGCAAAGCAGGAAGTAAAGTTCTATGCTGAAATGACCAAGGCTGACAACCCGGAAGATGATCCCGGCAGACAAGATCCTCGACCAGCTCGACATTGATTTTTCAGACCTCGCACCAGATCTGCAAGACCAGCTAAAAGATATAGCAAAAGAAGGGATAATGGGAGGAGCTGCGCAAATATCCATCACATAAACGAATGCAACTAAGCTGGTCAACGAAAGAGCCAAGGCATGGGCAAGCAGCACCGGCAAAGTAACAAACAAACGAGTCCCGGGATTTCACCACGGCAAACCAAACAAGAGCACAAACTTGAACATGCACATAATGGTAAACCCGACTTTAAAAGCGCATTTCAAGAGCAAGAACTGATTACAACTATATAAGTACCTTTTTAGTACAAGCCCGGCTAACCCACCGGGTTAATAAAAAAAAAGCCGATGCGGAAGGGATGATCATATTTCAGCCGTTGGCAATGAGCCCGCGTTGCCCCGCCGGATGATGACTTGATTGAGAAGATTGAACGGGAGCTGAAAGGGTTTACAGAGAGCATGCGTCCTGCCAATACCAGTACCTGACGGCCTGAGTACACATACTAACACACAGCAAGCTTGTCTGCACTCCTGCAAGCAAACAGGGTCGGCATACCGGCCTTGCTTGCTTTGCGTGATTTACCGGCTTTCTCTTTTCCTGAAGCTGAAGCGAATCGGAGTCTTTGCACGCCCGCCAGAGAGCGCCATCATGTTAATGCAGCAAACCGTTTAGGCCGCTAAATTGCTACGCCTAAAGCGAATCTAAAGCTTCAAACCAGTCAGCCCTGTCTTCCCCATGATTTTCACCCCTTGATTTCCAGCGGTAATACGCAGCAAGCCTTACCTGCTCCTCGTGCTCTTGATCTTGAAACTTTTCGATTTCATTTTCATTTTTTGCCGCTACGTTTGATCCGTTTGACATAGTAGTTTCGATTATGATTAATAAAAAGTTTATCTGATTACAGTCTATATAGATACAAGCATATATAACTTACTATTATAATCATTTTTACGGACAAAGCAAGTTAATAACACGTCAGAATAACGTCCAAGAGGATGGAAAAACCTTTTTCAAAGCGCACATCGTCGACGCCGAAGCAGTCAACATGGTGACCGCCGGAGTATACAAAGGCTTCAGCATTGGCGGTAAGGTGACCAGCCGCGACGAACTCAACAAGGCGACCGTGACCGGCCTGAAACTGCTCGAAGAATAAAGTCATCAGAGGAGAAATAGCAATGGCTTCCAGGCAAGAAGGAGAGGGTTTTTTTGTTCGTACCGTGTGTTTTGTACTATTAGTAAGCCTTACTTCACTCATCGCACTTTTCCGGGATAGCCGGATTCTGAAGAGATCGTGGTTTCTGTAATAAAGAGATAAGTAATTTTATTAATGATGGTTAATCAGGATATATTTTTCGTGCGTCCTCTCATTTTGTGAATGATTGAAGTGATTGTTGATTTACTTTTTGATGTATTGTGTTCAATATATTATGTAAGCAATAAGTTTTGTATAAATAAACACAAAAAATATTGTATGAATAATATCGCAATTTTATGACCGCGTACGCAGCTATTCCAGTTGTCGCTAAAGCAGGCGCTGCATTGCTGCTTCTTGGTCACCTGGTTGCGCTACTCCGGGTTGCCCGCCATGCAGGAACGCTTCGCACGCCTGTTGTCGGACTGAACTGGATGGGTTATGGGAGGTGCTCGACAAGGTCAGCAAACCGGCGTCAGAACCCAAAAACCCATTAATGTTCCACGTGTAGAAAATAAAGAACCCCTCCGCAAACAGCGGAGTATTTTGAAGACAACTCTATAATACTTTACGCCTCAAGATGCGGGGAATATGACCCATAGAGATTTAAGGACAAAGGCGGATGTGACAAATTGAAAATCCGAATTCAAGTATTTTTGTGACGGCCGGCCACTCTTATGCCAAATAACACCAGGCTTCGTGCCACGTCTGTTTTTCGAGCCTGTGGCAGGTCGTCAGTCCAGCGTTACTGGCCAGCATATGGAGCACGGTCGGGGTTTCGGGGAAATCGCAGTTCCTGATGTGTTCCTGCACCTGATCCCGTTCGTATGGGGTCAGGGCCTTCCATAGGGTTGCTACCGCTCCGTTATAACTATCGAGATATGCCGGCCGGGTCTGCTGCTCTTCAAGCATGACATCTACCAGGATTACGCAACCGTTTTCGCGAAGGGTGCGTCCACATTCATTGAAAAAAGTCTGTTTGTCCCGAGTGGGCAGGTGGTGCAAGGCATAGCTTGAGTACACCACATCAAAATGTTTTTCGGGAGCCTCCTTAAGAACGGCGACCATATCCCTGCAGAGCAGATTTACACGGATTCCCAGCGGCTCCAGATTATTTCGGGCGACATCAAGAGCGTACGGGGAAAGATCGCATCCGCAGTACTCCGCAACTTGAGCGGGGTCCAGTATCTTGCTGATATGGGCAGCATCTCCGCACCCCAGATCGAGGACATTGAGCGGTCCCTGGCGGCTCTCAAGCAGCTTCCTGACAGCCGTCGTGATTTCCCGGTGAAACATAAGATTGTTGCTGATGACCTTCTGGTAGGTTGCCCAGGTTTTGCGGAAGATGTAGATAGGGTCTGTTTTCATATCGAAGATATTCTGCCGTTTGATTCTGATCAACTCTGCTTTATCTGAAGCAGGAAGATATCTAAACTCTTTTATATATAATGGTTAGTGTAGGAAAAAGATAATTTTCTGTCTTGGTATAGGTTTTCTGTTCACCCATGAAATGGATGCCATGCTCAATATTGAATGGCGGGTACTGCCGCTTACAAGCTGGCTGCCGGACGAGCAGGGAGAAAAAGGGTCTCCCTGCTTGCTCATATTCCTTTGTTTGCTGTGCTGACAGCATTGATTGCAAGCAGCAGCGAAACGATTCGTAACAGAACTCAAGTTTTGATTTCGGCGTTCCTGGTTATCCATGGGGTTTTGCATGTTGTGTTCATGTCGCAGGAGCAGAAAGAACCGCGCCTGTGTGACAAATCGTTGGCGTGCCTTAGCATGGCTCCACTTACAACTCCGCCATTACCGCAGATCACTCAAATATGTATCTTTGTTCACGAGGGACATGGGCAATTCGTTAATATTACAGATTAAGCTTTGAAGGAGATTCTATGAAAACGCTTGGCAATATTCTGTGGCACTTCCCGTTTTTCGGTTTCGTCAGTGCTATTCTTGTCTATCTGTTAGGGCTTATTTTTACAGTGACGGTCGTTGCTGCTCCAATTGGCCTGGGGTTAATGGAGTACGGGAAATTTCTGTTCGCCCCATTCGGGCATGCGATGATCAGCAAATCTGATCTCAACGTTAAACAAAATCCGGCATGGAAGGCATACTCAACCATTGTGATGATTATCTACCTTCCCCTTGGCCTCATTCTTGCACTAATCGCGGTTTTTCAAGTAGCCGCGCAGTTCGTGACAATTATCAATATTCCTGTTGCACTTGTTATTGCCAAGTCTCTCGGGACCTATCTGAACCCGGTCAACAAGATATGTGTGCACAGTGCAGTGGTTGAAGAAATAGAACTTCGTAAAGCGAAAGCCTTAGGAGGCAATCATTCTGGATAGTCTAATAAGCCTGACCCTGCGGTGCAGGGGACGCAAAGCGTTAAAACCCGGGCAGGCCGGTGGTTTTGAACGTTAAACCTAAATATGAGAACGTGAAATGACTAAAATCAATGAGCGTGTATGTCCGGTTGCATTATCAGGCTCTCTCGATAACAGTATTCGAAGATGGCTGCAAAACCCTCGGAAAATCCTGGGCCCATACATCAAAGAGGGAATGACGGTTCTTGATGTAGGATGCGGTCCGGGCTTTTTCACTATCGAGATGGCCCGAATGGTCGGTAAATCTGGCCGGATCATTGCTGCCGATATGCAGGAAGGGATGCTTCAGAAAGTAAAAGAGAAGATTAAAGGGACAGAACTTGAAGAACGGATTCTCCTGCACAAGTGTGGAGAGAACAACATAGGAGTTTCGGAGCCTGTCGATTTTGTTCTTTTGTTCTACATGGTTCACGAAGTCCCGAACAAGGAGCATTTCTTCAATGAGATTAGAGCAATATTGAAGCCAAACGGACAGGTTCTGATCGTTGAACCGCCATTTCATGTTTCGAAATCAGCGTTTGAAGAAACAGTCAGAAAAGCCAGGGAGGCCGGGTTTGCCGTTGTTGAAAGACCAAAAGTGTTTTTCAGCAGGGCAGTGTTTTTGAAAAAGTCCTGATGTCAGGGAGAAGCTTTCAGCGCACGCTAAGGAGAAGAACTGTCAGATTATTCGCTATAATTCTTTGCAAAAAGTGGTTAAAAAGAATTCTTTGAATATTTTTGACGTATTCTTATGCAGAGAGGAACTGTCTGCTTTTTCTGAATCAGGCAGACCTGTCTAAACAATGTTGGGCGTTTATCGCTTAAGAATGGATGTGGCGATAGACAGACCAATAGACTTAGAGCATCCAAAAACACAAAGGAGACGCCAACATGCGAATAGCCAAAGATGACGTAGACATTAAGATGGAGATTCCAGGCGCTGTGATTCGTCAGCGAACGGAGTTCGGTGACGCAACTGGATTAGGCAAGATCAGTGGCGAATACTTCAGTCTCTCGGCAGGTGTCGATACCACCCCGTTGTTTCAGGGACTGGATGGCGATTTGTGCCAGTGCCCACACTGGGGTTTCGTCTTGCGCGGTCAACTCACCACGACGGATGCGAACGGCGCACAGGAGACTGTCAACGCCGATGATCTCTTTTATTGGCCACCCGGACACAATGTAAAGGTCAACGCAGACGCTGAGATCATCATGTTCAGTCCTCAACGCGAGCACAGCCATGTCATCAACCACATGATTGAGAAGGTGATAGGCTAACCTGGCCGCAGTGATGTGGCCCCTGAGTCACTTTATTTCAGGGCAACCGGCAAGTCGATGTGGGAGATGAAAGCATCCTGACCAAGCACTCAAGCGATGTAACAGAAAAGCTGTTATGGCATGAATTTCAGTTGTTAACGAAATGTCTTTGCAACCGTTAAATCGTTATAAAAGGCATCACTATTCCTGTGTACTTGCGGAAGTATGGCGTATATTAAACATCAACGGATTGTTAACGTGATGTGCAACCTGCCAACATGCCATGAAAAACGAGCAGCAAACTCGTATTGAATTGATTGACAAGATGTTACTGCAGGCAAGCTGGAACGTGAACGATCCCCTCCAGGTTGTGGAGGAATTCGATATTCTTGTCGGTTTGCCTGAAGGAATACAAGAACCCCGCACCCCTTATGAGGGCCATCAGTTCAGCGATTATGTTTTACTGGGTAAAGATGGTAAGCCTCTTGCCGTGGTTGAAGCTAAAAAAACAAGTCGAGATGCGGCCATTGGCCGTGAACAGGCAAAGCAGTATTGCTGCAATATCCAGAAACAGTTTGGCATTGAGCCCCCGTTCTGTTTTTATACCAATGGTCTGGAGACCTTTTTCTGGGATATCGACAACTACCCTCCACGCAAAGTTATAGGCTTTCCAACCCGTGACGACCTTGAGCGGTTTCAATATATCCGCAGAAGCCGCAAGCCTCTCACCCAGGAGCTGATCAACACAACAATTGCCGGTCGCGATTATCAGATTCGCGCAATTCGATCTGTCCTTGAATCCATTGAGCAGAAAAAGCGGGATTTCCTTCTGGTTATGGCCACCGGCACAGGCAAAACCCGTACCGCTATTGCAATGGTCGATGCCTTGATGCGTGGCGGACATGCCGAAAAAATTCTTTTTCTGGTCGATCGCATTGCCTTGCGAGAACAGGCACTTTCTGCCTTCAAGGAGTATTTACCCAATGAACCTCGCTGGCCCAACACCGGTGAAAAGGTTTTTGCAAAAGATCGTCGCATCTATATTGCGACCTACCCCACAATGCTCAATCTTATCCGGGATGAATCGTCGTACATTTCACCATATTTCTTTGACTTTATCGTCATTGATGAGAGCCATCGCTCCATCTATAACACCTACGGAGAAATCCTCGATTACTTCAAAACAATTACCCTGGGGCTGACGGCCACTCCCACCGACATTCTTGACCACAACACCTTCAACCTCTTTCACTGTGAAGATGGGCTTCCAACCTTTGCCTATACCTACGAAGAGGCTGTAAACAATATTCCGCCCTTTCTGTGCAATTTCCAGGTGATGAAGATCCAGACAAAATTCCAGATGGAGGGCATCAGCAAGCGGACTATCTCCCTTGAAGATCAGAAAAAGCTGATTCTCGAAGGCAAAGATATCGAAGAGATCAACTTTGAAGGAACACAGCTTGAAAAGCAGGTCATCAATAGGGGGACGAACAGTCTCATCGTCAAAGAGTTCATGGAAGAGTGCATCAAAGACCAGAACGGTGTTCTTCCCGGAAAAACCATATTCTTCTGCGCCACCATAGCTCATGCACGCAGAATTGAGGAGATATTCGACAAGCTCTACCCGCAATACATGGGTGAACTTGCCAAGGTTCTGGTTTCCGACGACCCGCGCGTCTACGGCAAGGGCGGCTTGCTCGATCAATTCAAGAATTGCGATATGCCCCGTATCGCCATCAGTGTTGATATGCTCGATACCGGTATTGACATCCGGGAACTCGTCAATCTCGTCTTTGTCAAGCCTGTCTACTCCTACACAAAATTCTGGCAGATGATTGGCCGGGGTACACGGCTCCTTGAACCTGCTAAAATCAAGCCATGGTGCACCCAAAAAGATTGCTTCCTGATTATTGACTGCTGGGACAACTTCGAATACTTCAAGCTTCAGCCCAAAGGCAAAGAGCCGCAAACACAACTGCCGCTTCCCGTGAAACTGTTCGGGCTGCGGCTCGACAAAATTGAGTGTGCGCTCTCAATCGGCAACACGGCCATTGCAGAACGGGAAACGGTAAAACTGCGTAAACAGATTGTCGGGCTTCCGCATACCTCAGTGGTAATCAAAGAGGCCGCATCCGTTCTTCACCCTCTCGAAGAGGAGAACTTCTGGATCTCTCTCACACCGCAAAAGCTGGAATATCTGAGAAATCAGGTCAAACCGCTCTTCAGGACTGTGTCAGATGCCGATTTTAAAGCCATGCGTTTTGAGCGGGACGTTCTGGAGAGTTCACTGGCACAACTTCGCGACCAGAAAGAGCGTTACGACACGCTCAACGACGGCATTGCCGAGCAGATCAGCCAGCTTCCCCTGAGCATCGGCTTTGTGAAGCAAGAAGATGAATTGATACGGGCCGCTCAAACGAAACACTTCTGGAACAAGGCAACGGAAGATACTTTCGACGAGCTTATAGAAAAGCTCTCACCTCTGATGAAGTTTCGCGAGTCTGATAGCGGCGCAATCGGTCAAGTCCACCTGAACTTGCAGGATATTCTTCACCATAAAGAGATGGTTGAATTCGGCCCCCGGAATGAGGCCGTCAGCATTACACGCTACCGTGAAATGGTCGAATCGCTCATTACTGAACTGACAAAACAGAATCCAATCCTCACCAAAATCAAAGAGGGCAAAGAGATTTCTCCTGAAGAGGCAACTGAGCTTGCGGAGCTGCTCCACGAAGAGCATCCGCACATTACCGAGGAGCTTTTGCGCTCGGTCTATAACAACCGCAAGGCTCATTTCATCCAGTTTATCCGCCATATTCTGGGGCTGGAAATCCTCAAAAGTTTCCCCGAAACCGTTGCTGATGCGTTTGATCAGTTTATCAAAGAGCACACAACCCTTTCAAGTCGTCAACTCGACTTTTTAAACCTGCTCAAAAACTTTATTGTAGAACGTGAAAAGGTGGAAAAGAGGGACCTGATCAATGCCCCTTTTACGGTCATACACCCAAAAGGCATTCGCGGGGTGTTCAGTCCGGCTGAAATTAACGAAATCCTGGCTCTGGCCCGGCAACTTGCAGCATAACATGACGGAAAATAACCGCATTGAATACAAGCGCGAACTGACTGACGGACTTGAAAAAGAGGTCATCGCATTTCTGAACTATCATGATGGCGGCATTATCTGGCTTGGTATTGACAAGCATGGATCTGTATATGGCGTTTCTGATTGTGATGCTCTGCAGCTTACCATCAAGGATCGCCTCAAAAACAATATTCAGCCATCATGCCTTGGTTTGTTCGATGTCATTCACGAAACCCGAGACGGCAAAGATATTATTAAAATCATTGTTGCCAGTGGTACCGAAAAGCCATATTACCTGCGCAGGTTCGGCATGTCGGAAAAAGGATGTTTCATTCGTATTGGCAGCGCCAGTGAGCCCATGACGCAGCACATGATTGAAGAGCTGTTTGCTCGGCGTACCCGTAATTCAATTGCCCGCATCCGTTCACTGCGGCAGGATCTCACTTTTGAACAGCTTAAAATCTACTATCAGGAGGCAGGACTTACACTCGGCGACAAATTTGCAGCCAATCTCGAACTGCTCACCGAGGATGGTGCCTACAACTACGCTGGCTACCTGTTGGCAGACCAGAACGGCAACTCGGTGCAGGTTGCTAAATACGCAGGCGGTGACAGAGTTGATCTGCTTGAAAGCAAGGATTACGGCTTCTGTTGCCTGGTTAAAACCTGCAAGCAGATACTCGACCGTCTGGAGGGTGTCGAGAACCGTGTTATCAATAAAATAACACCCCGTGAGCGTATAAGCCGAAGCCTGTGGAACAAGGTAGCCCTTCGTGAAGCCGTTATCAACGCCATCATTCATAACGACTACAGCACAGAACTGGTGCCAAAGTTTGAAATCTTTACTGACCGGCTGGAAATTACCTCGGCAGGTACCGTTCATCCCGGATCGGAGCAGGATGATTTTTTTGCCGGATACTCCATGCCCCGCAACAAAACCCTGATGCGGGTCTTCAAGGATCTTGCTATGGTGGAATACCTCGGCTCCGGAATGCCCCGGATTCTCAAAGCTTACCCGCGTGAAGCCTACACCTTTTCCACCCATTTTATCCGGACGACGTTTCCCGTTTCCAACGAAGCTCTTGCGCTGGAAGAAGAGGTTTTGAAAGGAGAAGCTAAAACCTCGGGGGCCCAGTCAGGGGTAGAGTCAGGGGTAGAGTCAGGGGTAGAGTCGGCGATGGGGTTGCATATTATGCAACTTCTTCAACTTGGCACGTTATCGAAATCCGCAATTGCGCAGGCACTTGGCAAAGAAAATCCAACTCGATATCTCAATGAGTTGATGAAAAAGCTTATTGAAAGGAAGCTGGTGGCTTATACTTTCCCTGAAAAGCCTGGCAGCCGCCTGCAAAAGTACCAGCTTACCGAAAAAGGGTCAAGCTATGTGAAAAATGTAAATAAAGGTCAATAACCGATGCTGCAGCACAACCCTGAACTGAAATCAAAAATAGACCAACTCTGGAACAAGTTCTGGAGCGGTGGCATATCCAATCCACTCACCGCCATTGAGCAGATCACCTATCTGCTTTTCATGAAGCGAATGGACGATCAGGATCAGGAAAAGCAGGCAAGCGCCGAATGGGCAGGCGAACCCTACACCTCAAAATTCAAGGGAGTGTGGATTCCGCAGGAATACCGTGGAAAATCAAATTCATTCAATTATGCGATAGACAAAAGCACCCTCCGCTGGAGTGAATTCAAGCACATGCAGGCCGAAGAGATGCTCACCCATGTACAGACAAAAGTCTTTCCCTACCTGAAAGACATGAACGGTGCCGAATCGCAATTCAGCCACCACATGAAAAATGCTGTTTTCATCATTCCCAAGCCGTCGCTCCTTGTTGAAGCCGTGAAAACGGTTGACGAGATCTTTGAGGTAATGGAGAAAGACTCGAATGAAAAGGGGCAGGCATTTCAGGATATTCAGGGCGACGTCTATGAATTTCTGCTCTCCGAAATTGCCTCCGCTGGTAAAAACGGTCAGTTCCGCACCCCTCGCCACATCATCAAGATGATGGCCGATCTGGTCGGGCCCAAGCTTGGCCACACCATTGCCGATCCCGCATGTGGCACAGGCGGATTCCTGCTCGGGGCCTATCAATACATCGTAACGCAACTGGCGATTCGTGCCGGAAACAAGGATCTTGTGGCGGACGAAGATGGATTTCTTCGCACCTCCGTCTCTGCCGGCCTTACCGAAGATGCCAAAACCATTCTCGGCAAGACGCTTTTTGGCTACGATATCGACAGCACCATGGTTCGGCTCGCGCTCATGAACCTCATGATGCACGGCATTGACGAGCCAGAAATTGACTACAAAGACACCCTGAGCAAGAGCTTTACCGAGGAGTCCTGCTACGACATCATCATGGCCAATCCCCCCTTTACCGGCAGTATCGACAAAGGCGACATCAACGAAAGCTTTACCCTCTCCACCACCAAAACAGAACTGCTCTTTGTCGAAAACATCTACCGGCTGCTGAAAAAAGGGGGAACCGCCTGCGTCATTGTACCACAAGGCGTCCTCTTTGGCTCCGGCACTGCATTCAAGGCACTGCGCAAGCTGCTTGTTGACCGATGCGACCTCAAAGCAGTCATCACCATGCCAAGCGGAGTATTCAAGCCCTATGCAGGTGTATCGACCTCAATTCTGCTCTTTACCAAGGTATGGGGCCCGCTCGACAAAGTCACCAAACCGGCGACAGAGCACGTTTGGTTCTACGACATGCAGTCGGACGGCTACTCTCTCGACGACAAGCGCAGCAAGCAGGAGGGTTTCGGCGATCTGCTTGATATTGTCGAGAAATATAAACAGCGAAGCGTTGAGCGCGACACCGACAGAACCAAAAAGTTCTTTATGGTTCCCCGTGCAGAAATTGAAGGCGAAGGGGTATATGATCTCTCCATTTCCCGCTATAAAACCGATGTATTTGAAGAAGTCGTCTACGAAAGTCCGTCGGTAATTCTCGACAAGCTGATTGCCGCAGAGGTGGGGGAGATTGATGAGGCTGAACTTGCCAACATTCAGAGCGGCATTGTACGGGAGCTGTTGGAGTTGAGGAGGATTATTGGATGAGACATGACAAGCTAAATGATCTTTTTTACTTTCTTCCAAAGTCTAAAATCAAGGCTGGAGATGGGCTGAAGGAAGGTAAATACCCTTTTTATTCATCGAGCGAAAACCAAAGCAAATATTTTTATGAGTATCTCTACGAACCAGGGAATGAGCCATGCCATTGTGGAAGTGGTTTAAAGTATAAGAAGTGCCATGGTTGTTAGAGAATAAGACGATTGAGTTGTCGACAATTTGTCGACAACTGAAATTGAAATCTTCAGATGGGAAAAAACATGCTACAGATTGCGCGGATGTTGAAGGATTGCTGAGAATTATTCAGTCCATTCCCTCACCCAAGGCTGAGCCATTCAAGCAATGGTTGGCCAAAGTAGGCTATGAACGTATTCAGGTGCCCTTCTTGTCAGTGACGACAGTGGTCAGGCGCGGTATGGCATGAGTGGGATTATCTGGAATTGAGCTATATTGCGATTGATTTGTACGCTATAGTGATACTTAAAGAGGAACAACTATGATAGCAATAAGCACAACGGAGTTGAGGCGTAACCTTAGGAAATACCTCAATATCGTAGATAAGGAACGGGTAATTATCCAGTGCGGGAAGAACGAAACTTATGAAATTATTCCTGCTCGGAAAATGAGTGATACCGACCGATATTTTTCGGATCCCAATGTTGTTGAGCATTTACAGCACTCTCTTCAGCAAGTAGAGGAGGGTAAAACCACGGTTCTCAAAAAATCAGATATCAAAAACTTCCTTGGACTTGAGTAATGGGCTATACGCTTGTCTATACTGACGTTGCTCGAGAAGACATTGAGAGGCTTAAAAAGTCAGGCGACATGGTTGCGATCCGCAAACTTGCAAGGATGCTTGAAGAGCTTATTGATCATCCTTTTACAGGGTCCGGTAAACCGGAACAACTCAGATACGATTTTTCTGGTTGCTGGTCACGAAGGATTTCCATGAAACACCGACTTGTCTATCAAGTAGATGACAAAACCGTAACTGTTAACCTGCTTTCTGTTTACGGGCATTATGATGATCGATGATTGTTTCTCTATTCGGTGATTAAAGCGGTTCGCGCTTATTGTACTGCTAATCTGATTACACTGTACTGGAATAGCTGATGTGGGAAACGAAAGCATCCTGATAAAACGCCATTCCATGACGAAGGTCCCAAGGCATTAACTCTCTTTCATCCTGAATCTTAAAAGGTAATGTAATGGACATCAGCATAAAACAGATACATGAACTGATCCGTCAGGGTGAGGGGATTTCGGTAGAATTCAAAACTTGCCAGACTAAGATCAATCGCGATGTTTATGAGACGGTTTGCGCCTTTCTCAATCGTCATGGTGGCACGATTCTGCTTGGTGTTCAGGATGATGGAACTGTTCAGGGGATTGAGCCGGATGCTGTAACGCAGATTAAAAAAGATTT
>CAIPKT010000119.1 GCA_903865705.1 uncultured Chlorobiaceae bacterium | reverse complement strand
CCCTGACACATCGGATGTGCTCGATGCTCCGCAGACCGGCAAGCATGTGTTTTATCCAAAAGGCGGCACCACGGTTGAAGAGCTGAAAAGCGCCGGCGACAGCCTTTCTTCACTTGCGCTTGGAAGCATCAGTGCAGAACCGGCAGCTATTGCGCTCGAAAAGAGTTGCAAAGTGCCGTTTGAAACGCTCGACATACCCATCGGCCTCTCTGCAACTGACCGCTTCATCATGGCGCTCAGTAAGGTTGCCGGGGTGAATGTGCCTGATGAGATTACGGCTGAAAGAGGACGTCTGGTTGATGTGATGGCCGATATGGAACAGTATTTGTATGGCAAAAGAGTGGCACTGTTTGGGGATCCGGATCAGCTTATTCCGCTTACCGAGTTTCTGCTTGACCTGAACATGAAACCCGTTCATATCGTCAGCGGCACACCCGGCCAGCGCTTTGAGAAGCAGATGCGCAAGCTTCTTGATGCCAGATCGCCGGAAACCAAATTCCGAAACGGGCTTCAGGCAGACATGTTCCTGCTGCACCAGTGGATGAAGAATGAACCGGTTGACCTGCTGATCGGCAATACCTATGGCAAGTACATGGCGCGTGACGAAGATGTTCCGTTTATCAGGTTCGGTTTTCCGATTCTCGACCGTATCGGCCACAGCTACTTCCCGAATGTCGGGTACAGCGGTGGCTTGAGGCTGGTTGAAAAGCTGCTCAATGCCCTGATGGATCGTCAGGATCGTGACGCGCTTGAGGAAAAGTTTGAACTGGTGATGTAACGCAATGCGTTCCAAGCCCACCCCCGCAGGAAATAACGAAGCGTTTCAAACCCTGTCGGGGGGAGGCATCGGAAACACAAAGAAATCCTTCGGGAAAAGAGGGACAACAATATTTATGTAAAGGGGTAGACGCTATGGAACAGATTACGATTCTTGAAGGACGCCAGAAGCAGATCTTCGAAAAGAAAAAAGGGGTTGCACAGCCCGATATCGCATGCGACACCTCAAGCCTCTCAGGATCGGTCAGCCAGCGCGCCTGCGTTTTCTGCGGCTCCCGTGTGGTACTCTATCCCGTAGCCGATGCCATTCATCTTGTTCATGGGCCTATCGGATGTGCCGCCTATACGTGGGACATCCGGGGGGCTGTCTCTTCAGGGCCTGAGTTGCACCGTCTAAGCTTTTCGACCGACCTGCAGGAGATGGATGTCATTTACGGTGGTGAGAAAAAACTTTACCACTCGCTGATTGAACTGATTGAGCAGTATAAGCCCAAGGCCGCCTTTATTTACTCGACCTGCATTGTCGGCCTCATCGGCGACGATATTGAGGCCGTCTGCAGAAAAGTGGCAAAAGAGACAGGAATTCCGGTGTTGCCGGTTCATTCCGAAGGGTTCAAGGGCACCAAAAAGGATGGCTACAAAGCCGCGTGCCATGCCCTGATGAAGTTGATCGGCACGGGAGCAATCGATGATATCAGCAAGTACAGCATCAATATTCTCGGTGAATTCAACCTGGCGGGAGAAGCCTGGATTATCAGGAAATACTATGAAAAGATGGGTATTGAGGTGGTCTCAACCCTGACCGGCGACGGACGTATCGACGCCGTAAGACGCGCACATGGAGCAACGCTCAATGTTGTCCAATGCTCAGGGTCGATGACCTGGCTTGCCAAAGAGATGGAAGAGAAATACGGCATTCCCTATATCCGGGTCTCTTACTTCGGCATTGAGGATATGTCGAAATCGCTCTACGATGTCGCCAAACATTTTCCGGATCGCCCCGACATTATGGAGGCGGCAAAGCAGATTGTCTGTGAGGAGGTGAAGACACTTTATCCTTCTCTGCAGAAGTTCAAAAAAGCGCTGACGGGCAAGAAAGCGGCCATCTATGTCGGTGGCGCCTTCAAAACCTTCTCGCTGATCAAGGCGCTGCGTTCAATCGGCATGTCGGTCGTACTTGCCGGTTCGCAGACAGGCAACAAGGATGATTACGCAAGACTGAAAGAGATGTGCGATGAGGGAACGGTGATTGTGGACGATTCAAACCCCGTTGAACTCTCAAAATTTATTCTTGAAAAAGAGGCTGACCTTCTTATCGGAGGGGTCAAGGAACGCCCAATAGCCTTCAAGCTCGGTATCGGATTCTGCGATCATAACCATGAGCGGAAAATCCCTCTGGCGGGATTTGTCGGTATGTATAATTTTGCACTGGAGGTCTATCAATCGGTCATGAGCCCGGTATGGCAGTTTGCTCCACGAAAAGGAGGTACCCTATGAAGCACGCAAAAACAGCAACACAGAACGCATGCAAGCTCTGCAACCCGCTTGGCGCATGCCTTGCCTTCCGCGGGATAGAGAGCTGTGTACCGTTCCTGCACGGTTCACAGGGGTGCGCAACCTATATTCGCCGGTACCTGATCAGCCATTATAAAGAGCCGATCGACATTGCCTCATCGAACTTTCATGAAGAGACCGCCGTCTTCGGCGGCAGCCATAACCTGAAAATCGGATTGAAAAACGTCTCCGATCAGTACAAGCCCCATGTTATCGGGGTGGCTACCACCTGCCTGAGCGAAACTATCGGGGATGATGTGCCGGGAATTCTGCGGGAATATAAAAAGGAGTTCAAAAACGGCACACCAATGCCGATTCTGATTCATGCTTCAACGCCAAGCTATCAGGGTAGCCACATCGACGGCTTTCATGCCGCAGTAAGGGCGACCGTCAAAACACTGGCCGAGAAAGGCGAAGAGCAGAGCCTGATCAACCTTTTTCCGAACATGGTTTCGCCGGCTGACCTGCGCTACCTCAAGGAGATATTTGCTGATTTCAAGGCTCCCCTGATGCTGTTGCCCGACTATTCTCAGACCATGGACGGCGGCCCTTGGGGTGAATACCACCGCATACCGCCGGGCGGCACTCCGGCAAGCGCCATTGTACGGGCAGGCAGTGCAACCGCAAGCATTGAGTTTGGGTCAACGCTTGAAGCATCAAAATCGGCTGCCGGATATCTTGCAGAGGCGTTTGACGTACCACGGCATCATCTCTCCCTGCCCATCGGCATCAAGGAGAGCGACAAGTTTTTCAGCCTGCTCGAAACGCTGACAGGTAAGGCAAGGCCCGAAAAATATGAGGATGAACGCCGGCGCCTGATTGATGCCTATGCTGACGGCCACAAATATGTCTTTGAAAAAAAGGTCATTCTTTACGGCGAAGAGGACCTGGTGGTTGCCATGACCGCATTTCTGAGTGAAATTGGCATGACACCCGTCCTCTGTGCTTCGGGAGGGAAAAGCGGCCTTATGAAAAAACGAATCCTGGAGCTTATACCCAATATGGATGAGCTGGAAATCAAGGTACGGGAGGGGGTTGACTTTGTTGATATCGAGGACGAAGCCAAAGTGCTGAAACCCGATTTTCTGATCGGCAACAGCAAGGGCTATACCATGTCGCGAAAAAACAATATACCGCTGCTCCGGCTCGGCTTCCCGATTCACGACCGGTTTGGAGGTCAGAGGATGCACCATCTTGGGTACCGGGGCACCCAGGAACTGTTTGACCGGATCGTCAACACCGTTATTGAACAGCGGCAGAATGCTTCATCAATCGGCTACACTTATATGTAAAGGGAGGACACCATGACACTGAAAATCGCAAACCACCCCTGTTTCAACGATGCGTCTCGCCACAAGTTTGGACGGATCCACCTCCCTATTGCGCCGAAATGCAATATCCAGTGCAACTACTGCAACCGGAAATTCGATTGCATGAACGAAAACCGTCCCGGAGTGACAAGCAAGATACTCTCGCCCCGGCAGGCGATGCACTACCTTGACCAGGCAATGATCCTCTCGCCAAACATTGCCGTTGTAGGTATTGCCGGTCCTGGAGATCCCTTTGCCAACCCGGACGAGACCATGGAAACTCTCCGGCTGGTTCGGGCAAAATATCCCGAGATGCTGCTCTGCGTGGCAACCAACGGGCTCGATCTGCTGCCCTATATCGATGCCCTTGCCGAGCTTCAGGTCAGCCATGTCACCATTACCATCAATGCCATCGACCCTGTGATCGGTTCGGAAATCTACGCCTGGGTTCGGTACAACAAAAAAATGTACCGCGACTTGGATGCGGCAAAACTGTTGATCGACAGGCAGCTTGAAGCATTGAAAAAACTCAAGGAGGCTGGCGTCACCGCTAAAGTAAACTCGATTATCATTCCAGGCATCAACGACAGCCATGTGATTGAAGTCGCCCGGAAAGTAGCTGAACTGGGAGCCGACATCCTCAACTGCATGCCCTATTACAGCACTACAGAGACGGTGTTTGAGAATATTGCCGAACCATCGCGCGACATGGTGACCGAAATTCAGAACGCGACAGGCGAATATCTGCCGCAAATGAAACACTGCGCCCGATGCCGCGCCGATGCGGTCGGCATTATTGGCGAAATCAACAGCGAAGAGATGATGCAGAAGCTTGCCGAAGCTGCCGCGCTGCCCAAAAACCCTGCTGAATCGCGGCCCTATATAGCCGTCAGCAGTATGGAAGGCGTGCTGATTAACCAGCACCTCGGTGAAGCCGAACGCTTTTTGATTTATGGCATGAGCGATACAGGAGAATGCATTCTTGTCGATGCAAGAACCGCCCCCCCCGCCGGTGGAGGCAAAGAGCGGTGGGAAGCACTGGCCGATACGCTGAAAGACTGCCGGGCGCTGCTGGTCAACGGAGCAGGCGGCTCCCCCACCACTGTGATGAAGGCCAAAGGCATTGAAGTCATGGTTCTTGAAGGAGTCATAGAGGAGGCCATATACGGAGTCTTTAACGGCCAGGATCTGAAACATCTGATGAAAAGCAGCCAGATCCACGCCTGCGGTTCAAGCTGCAGCGGCACTGGGGGCGGATGCGGATAAAAAAAATTAACCATTAACTGAAAAACAATCATGGACAAACCTAAACATCACATTCTGGTCTGCGCAAGTTTCAGGGCGCAAGGGACACCACAGGGTATCTGCCACAAAAAGGAGTCGCTCAGCCTGATTCCCTACATCGAAAGCGAGCTTTCAGACCGGGGCATGAGCGATGTCGCCGTCTCGGCAACAGGGTGCCTCAACCTCTGCGAAAAAGGGCCGGTTTTGGTTATCTATCCTGAAAACTTCTGGTATGGCGAAATTGACAGTGAAGACAAAATAGACGAAATCCTTGACGCTCTTGAAGAGGGTGAAGCCTGTGAAGAGCTCCTCATAAACTGATTCTATAGGTGTTGTGCTATCTTTTGCACCAAAAAGATAGCACAACAT
>CAIPKT010000118.1 GCA_903865705.1 uncultured Chlorobiaceae bacterium | reverse complement strand
TTCAGGCTGCGCCATACCAAAATTGCGATAAAGATTAGACTTGGTATCGCGACCTTTCTGATGGCCAATGATCATAACAGGCTGGGAAAAACCTGACGCGCGATCTTCAAGACGGGCAAACCCGCCAATAATGGCTTTATCATTGCTAAAATGACGATCTCCGGCCAGTTCAAGAAACTCACTGGTCATCATATTGATATAATCAAGCGTGTAGGGTCTTGATGGATGACGGGCAATCTGCACCTTTTGCCAGCGAGTAAGATTTTTATAAATCGATCGGCGGAGAGCGACAACTTTCAGCTCAAGTGTCTCAATATCGTGATTGAGCATGTCCGTTTCAGTCTGAGACTGCTCTCTCGTACTGCTCCTGATGCATTCACGCATTTCACTGAGTTTGGCTTCAAGCTCAAACAGTGGCTTTTCAAAATCAAGGACAACTTTCGTGGCCATAATGCTGCAATATTAGTGATAAAAAAAGCCCATCAAGCTTAAGGCTTATGATGGGCTTCAAAAGAAAGCAACAATGCGAAACATAAGGATCAACCTCAGATCGCATCCCTCAATGCTTTTCCTGGTTTAAACTTGACGACATTTTTTGCAGCAATGGTAATAGCTTCACCAGTCTGCGGGTTGCGGCCTGACCGTTCAGCCCGATTTCCCACGGCAAATGTTCCGAAACCCACAAGAGTGACATCATCACCCTCTTTCAACGAAGTAGTCACAACATTAAGAAAGGCATTGAGTGCACGCTCAGCATCAACTTTGGTAAGATTTGCCTGATCGGCAATTTTCTCGACTAACTCAGCTTTAGACATATCAAATATTTAATTGTTGTTAATGAAACTAAATTCCACTTTTTTGGCTCCGCTGCCTTTTAGTTGAATTTAAACAGTAAGCAACAAACATGCAATGGCTTTTTACCATTATCCTTGTTTGGTTTCATAGCACTTTGTATTCGTCCCGGACTGTGTTATATTTGGTTTTTTCAGATGGGGGCAACCCCTGAGTTGTTGAGGACAATTTTTTATCCGTCTTATGATTTCAATCAGTAACGTGTCGAAAGGTTCAATTATACGCTTCAAGGGTGAACCTCATAGTATCGAAAGCCTTATGCACCGAACGCCGGGAAACCTGCGTGCCTTTTATCAGGCAAACATGAGAAACATGAAATCCGGAAGAAATGTCGAGTACCGCTTCAGTGCCACTGAAACGGTTGACGTGATCATCACCGAACGCAAACAGTATCAGTATCTGTACCGGGACGGCAGTGACTTCGTTATGATGGATAATGAAACGTTTGACCAGATAAATGTACCCGAAGTTGCAATCGGGTCTGCATCCCGTTTTGTCAAGGACGGAATCATGGTAACAATTGTTTTTTCTGATGACGGTTCTATTCTTGGCGTTGAACTCCCTACATTTGTTGAAGTGGAGGTAACTGAAACCAGCCCGGCGTCAAAGGATGACAGGGCGACCAGCGGAACAAAACCGGCAGTTGTTGAAACTGGCACTGAAGTAAATGTCCCGATGTTTATCCAGATTGGAAGCATTATCCGTGTCGATACGCGCACGGGTGAATATATTGAAAGGGTGAAGAAATAATTAACTTTTCAGGATTTGGTCAAGACGAATGTTCATAAACTAAGTTATAATTATCATGGACTTTAACGAAATCAAGCAGCTCATTGACATCGTCAATAGCTCAGATCTTCAGGAAACCATCATTGAGGAAAAGGACGGATCAAAAATTATCCTGAGGCGTTCTTATGCAGCACTTGCCCCTGTTGCTCCCGTAGCAGGAGCACCCGTCTTGCAAGCCGCTCCTCTGGCTTCTTATGCGACACCGTTGTCAGTACCGGCAGAACCCGTCTCCGATCTTATCGAGTGCCGCTCGCCAATCGTTGGAACATTCTATCAGTCATCTTCGCCTGATGCCCCGCCTTTTGTGGCCATCAACGATACGATCAAAAAAGGGGATGTCCTCTGTATTATCGAAGCCATGAAACTGATGAACGAAATTGAAGCAGAGGTTTCTGGAACCATTGTCGAAATTCTTGTTGAAAACGGACAGGCTGTAGAATATGATCAGCCTCTGTTCCGGATTAAACCATAATCATTCATCACAAACTGCCTTGTTCAAAAAAATACTTGTTGCAAATCGCGGTGAAATTGCGTTGCGTATTATGCAGACCTGCCGCGAAATGGGAATCAGTACCGTTGCTGTATATTCTACAGTTGATGCTGAATCAATCCATGTCAAATACGCAGATGAAGCTGTCTGTATTGGCCCAGCTTTATCAAGAGAAAGTTATCTGAACATCCCCCGCATCATTGCTGCCGCAGAAGTAACCAATGCAGATGCTATTCATCCTGGATACGGATTCCTGGCTGAAAATGCCGTTTTTGCTGAAGTGTGCGAGTCGGCTAACATTAAGTTTATCGGCCCGACTGCAAGGATGATCAACCAGATGGGTGACAAAAACACAGCCAAGGCAACCATGATTGCGGCAGGAGTTCCTGTTGTACCTGGAAGTCCCGGACTGGTTACTGATCTGAAGCAGGCCATAGAAACAGCGAAGAAAACCGGCTATCCGGTTATCATCAAGCCAACTGCCGGCGGCGGCGGAAAAGGCATGCGTGTGGTTACGGAAGAGAGCCAACTGGATAAGGCGCTGAACACTGCCCGCAGCGAGGCTGAGCAGGCTTTCGGCAACAGCGGTGTCTATATAGAGAAGTACCTCGAAAACCCGCGCCATGTTGAAATTCAGATTCTTTCTGACCAGCACGGCAACACCATTCACCTCGGCGAACGCGACTGTACCGTCCAAAGACGGCACCAGAAACTTATTGAAGAAACACCTTCTCCTGTTGTTAATGCAGCTCTAAGGAAAAAAATGGGAGATGCCGCTGTAGCTGCTGCCAGTGCGATCAACTATGAAGGGGCTGGTACCATCGAGTTCCTGCTCGACAAGCACAAGGAATTCTTCTTCATGGAGATGAATACACGCATCCAGGTTGAGCATCCGGTTACTGAGGAGCGCTACGATGTCGATCTCGTCAAGGAGCAAATTCTTATTGCTGCCGGCGAATCACTTGAAGGGCGATCATTCACACCGAAGGGTCACTCCATGGAGTGCCGCATTAATGCTGAAGATCCCGAGCACATGTTCCGTCCCTCTCCAGGGCAGCTTACCGTGTTCCATACACCGGGCGGTCACGGGGTCAGAGTCGATTCACATGCTTATGCAAGTTATGTCGTGCCATCCAATTACGACTCCATGATTGCAAAGCTTATCGTGACCGCTCATACTCGGGAAGAGGCCATTGCAAGAATGTCGCGCGCACTGGATGAGTTTATTGTTGTGGGGGTAAAAACCACGATTCCTTTTCACAAACAGGTCATGCACTCTCCTGTTTTTCAGAGCGGGGATTTCGATACCGGTTTTCTTGAAACCTTCAGATTTGAAAAAAAGTAACAAAAAAAAAGGGAGATCATCGATCTCCCTTTTTTTTGCTTCATCTGTTCTGACAGAACAGACTAACGCTCATTGGCGAATCCCTCACGGGTTGCGGGCTCTTCGACAGTAGGCTCACCTGCCAGAGAACTTTCCTGACCTTCACCCGTCAGTTTTATAGCTTTATACCGCTTCAGTCCTGTACCGGCAGGAATCAGCTTGCCGACAATCACGTTTTCCTTCAGACCTGCAAGATAGTCAACCTTTCCTGCAACAGCCGCATCAGTCAACACCTTTGTGGTTTCCTGGAACGATGCCGCAGAGATCACACTCTCTGTCTGAAGAGCTGCGCTTGTTATGCCAAGCAATACAGGGTGCGATGTTGCCTGAAGGGCAGGCTCAAACGCAATCATGTTTTTACTGTTCTTGCGAAGCTCACGATTCAGCTTGGTAATATCACGTAGCTTGTGAAGCTGACTGTCCTGAATCCTTGCCGGGGCATCGCCTTTTTCCGTAATGCGTACCTTTTCAGCAATACCATGGTTTGACTCAACAAAGGCGCTCCTGTCAATCAAATCACCAGGCAGCAAATCGGTGTCACCCGGCTCTTCAACACGGACTTTCTGAAGCATCTGGCGGACAATAACCTCAAGATGCTTGTCGTTGATCTCAACGCCTGCATTAATCTGGTAGACTTTCTGAATCTCGTTCACCAGATACTGCTGCACAGCATTGGGACCCTGGATACGCAAGATATCCTGTGGCGACACAGCACCATCGGTCAGCGGATCGCCAGCCTTAACCTCATCACCTTCATTGGCAAGCACATGTTTACCA
>CAIPKT010000117.1 GCA_903865705.1 uncultured Chlorobiaceae bacterium | reverse complement strand
GATGGCGAGGGTGCGGTTTGACACTTCCTGGAGCAGCAGGTCACCGATTTCGTGGCCGTAGGTGTCGTTGACGGGTTTGAATTTATCCAGATCGAACATCAGCAGGGCTGCGATGGTTTTGCTGCGCTCACAGAGGGCGATAGTCAGTTTGATGCGCTCTGAGAAGAGCCGGCGATTGGGCAGGCCGGTCAAGGCGTCATGCATGGCGAGCAGTTCGATGGCATATTTCTGGGCCTGAAGCAGTTTCCGTTCGTCTTCTCCCATCTTTTTGGCCACAATGTCCCAAGCTATATCGGCGACGATGCTGATCCAGCGGATGTCTTGCTCATCATAGGGGGTACCCTTGTTGCCGACGCCGAGGATTGCCACAACCTTTTGGGCGCGTATGACCGGTACCACCACTTCGCGCGTCACGGCGGCGTGTCCTTCGGGCATTCCTTTGCGATTCTTGAGTGCCGCATAATCGTTATGGATGATGGCTTTCTTTTGACGGGCTGCATCGGCCCAGACTCCTGCACTGTCGATGGCATAGTGACTTCCCTCTCCCACTGCCGTGCACATGTGCTTTTTGGTGTTGGTTGACCATGCCTGCAGGGAGAGTGAGGTCTGGTCGTCAGAGACAAAGTGAAAGAAGCCGATGGAGCTTTCGGTCAGCAGTTCGGCTTTGTCGAGGGTTACTTGCAGCAGCTCTTCGATGGAATGGTTTCCGACCATCTCCAAAAGGGCGATGTGCAGTTCGGTGGTGAGTTGGTAGTGCTTTCGGTCGGTGACATCATGAATAATGGTGTGGAGGGCGGATCGCTCTTTGGATACAATGGTCCGGCTGTAGGCTTCGATATCGCGGATGCTGCCGTCGGCCCGGCGGTGGCGGAAGAGAAAATAGTTTTTCTCGCCGGATTTGCTTTGTTCGATGGCGGTCTGTACCTCTTCAGGGCTCAAGGTGTTGATATCCTGAATACGCAATTTGCGCATGTCGTCGATCGACCATCCATAGAAGGCTATTGCAGCCTTATTGGCCTCTAAAATAAAGCCGGTTTCAGGATCGATGACGAGCATGATGGCTGAATGGCCTTCGAACATATCCCTGAAGCGCTGTTCGCTCAGCAGGAGTGATTCCTGGGTTTCTTTTTGCAACTCGCTCAGGTGGAGCGTATCGAGGGCAAAGGAGACGTCGGAGCTAATTTCCTGCAGCAGATGGATCTCGGCCTGATCGGTAAACATTTCCATGTCGGCTGAAAAGAGATTGAGCAGGGCTACGGTCTCACTGCCTTGCCGAATGGGCACCGAGGCGGCTGAATGGAAGCCGTTGGCGATGGCCATGGCCCGCCATGGTTGCATGGCCGGGTCGGTCTGGATGTTTTTGCAGGCAACAACTTTGCCGGTTGCGACGGCGGAACTGATGAGGTCGGGGGGAACGGGGGCTTCTGGCCGGTTGCTTGAGACAACGGGGATGGATTGCGCTCCCTTGCCGTAGGTAACGGCGGGGGTAACGGTACCGCTGACGGGGTCGAGCAGGCCGATCCAGGCTAGCCCGAATTTGCCGGATTCAACGGTAACGCGGCAAATGGAGGGGAACAACTCCTCTTTTTCTTTAACGCGTACCAAGGTTTCATTGATCTGCGAGAGGGTTGCGTATAGTCGGTTGAGGTGCTCAATGCGCATTTCGTTTTGTTTGCGGAGGGTAATGTCGCGGATGACCTTGGCAAAGCCTTTCAATTGGCGATGATCGTCATAGACCGGGGTCATGACGACGTCGGAAAGAAATCGCGTGCCGTCTTTGCGTACCCGCCAACTCTCATCTTCAAGCCGTTCGTGCTCGAGCGCCGTTTTGAGGTAGCGTGCGGGTGTGCCTGCAGCAAGATCTTCAGGGGTGAAGAAGAGTGAATAGTTTTGACCGGTCATTTCCTGCGCGGTATAGCCGGTCAGGAGTTCAGCACCGGTGTTCCAGGTCATGATGGCGCCGTCTGTATCGAGCATAAAGATGGCATAGTCTTTGACGCTTTCGACCAGCAGGCGGAATCCCTGTTCGCTTTTCTGCAGGGCTTGCACGCGTTCGTCTATGCGGACGTTCAGCTCGCTGTTGAGCTGCTGCAGGGCTTCTTCGGCTTGCTTGCGGTGGCCGACTTCCCGGTTGACGACCAGAAAGGAAAAGAGCAGGAGGGCAATACCGGAGCCCAGCCCGGTGATCATGGCGGTGATGGTATTCTGCAGCTCTGCGGAGGCTTCATCGGAGCTTTGCTGGCGATGCAGGGCCTCGGCGTTGCGCATCGCCTGCAGTTGACGGCTGACGTTAACCATCGCCTGCCGGCCGATATCGGTGGCGATCAACTCCTTGGCTGCATCAAACCCCGCATTGCGGCGTACTTCGACGAGGTTCTGCATGAAGCGGAGTTTCTCTGCGACAAGGAGTTCGAGTTGGTCGAGCTGTTGCTGTTGACGGGGATTGTCGAGCGTCAATTGACGCAGCTCTTTTAAACGGGGGATGATGCCGTCGGTTGGTGAGATGGCGGCAAAATAAGGCTCAAGAAACACCTCCTGACCCATAATGACGTAACCGCGGGGGCCTGTTTCGGAGTCGGTGACCAGCGAAAGGGTTTCGCCGAGCTTCTGTTCGGTTTGCAGGGAGCGCTGAACCTGACTCGTGCTTTCCGTGAAGGCTTGAAGATGAATGTACATATAGAACGTTGAGCCGAAAATAAAAGCTGCGGCTAACACAAATCCAAGGATGGCCAGTCTTCTTATTTTGGTGTTTTGCATATTCAGAGCCCGGTAAGACCGTTACCAAAGAATAGGTACCGCCTCGCTCAAAAGGGTTCAGGTGCGTGCCGGCAATACCCCTCTTTCAACTATACAAATTTAATACTTAATCGGGATATTGTAAAATAATATGAAACCATTTTTGTTAGCAGTTCGGAGGAGGATGGGGGCAGTTAACGAGCTATCCGACACAGCTAAGGCCTGAGAGTGGGTATTTTAAAAAAGTCCTTCTCTAAATAAAATGCGCAAAAAGTTATTTTGTAGGCAGAATTCTCAGGATAGACGGTGAGAAGATCCGTTTTTACCATAATAATATCTCTTTCGATGACCGAACAGAAGCAAAATATAACCGATCTGACTCTCAAGGAACTTAAGCTGGCAATGAGCTTATTGGGAGAACCCTCGTTCAGGGCGACACAGATACACCAGTGGCTTTTCAGCCATCATGCAACAAGCTTTGACGAAATGTCAATCTTGAGTCTTGCGTTACGCAAAAAGCTTTCAGAAACCTTCTCCATCCACCAGTTAACCCTTGTTGATCATCAGGAGTGTATCGAAGAGAGTTGCGACAGTCCAACAGAAAAAATCCTGCTGAAACTGGCCGATACCAGTCTTGTGGAAAGCGTCCTGATTGCATCAGAAAACAGAATGACCGCCTGTGTTTCGTCACAGATCGGATGCCCGCTTCAATGCCCATTCTGTGCAACAGGAAGAATGGGGTTCCGGCGTAACCTGAGTGCTGGTGAAATTACCGGACAAATTTACGCACTCAACGAGCTGGTTGCCTTGAAAGAGCCAGGAAAAACTATTACAAACATTGTGTTTATGGGGATGGGTGAGCCGCTGCTTAACACGGACAATGTCATCGAGGCCATTGAAAACCTGAGTACAAGAAATTACAATTTCTGCCTTTCGCAAAAGAAAATTACGATTTCAACGGTTGGAGTAATCCCCGAAATTCAACGACTTGGCATGTCAGGAATGAAAACAAAGCTTGCCGTTTCGATTCATTCAGCCGATCAGCAGAAACGTGAATCGATTATGCCTATCGCCGCCCGGCAATATCCACTTAAAGAGCTGGGGAAATCACTTTGTGAGTATACCGCAGCGACCGGGATGCCTGTCACCATTGTCTATCTGCTCCTTAAAGGGATCAACGATTCTCTGGACGATGCAAAAATGCTTGCACGATTTGCCAAAACCTTTTTATGCAAAATAAATTTGATTGATTACAATTCAATCATTAATATTAAATTCAAACCTGTTTATAGCACTACCAGGGACATGTTCCAGGAATACCTCATGAATTCAGGACTGTATGTCACGGTGAGGAAAAGCTACGGCACAACCATTAATGCGGCATGCGGCCAACTGGCAACAACCGGCATACAGAAACCGCAATAATCTCTAACCGTCATATTAATCATGGAGTTGATCGATTTTATTCCTTTCAGAAGTGAATTTAACAAAGCGCATTATGGTCTTACGACCAATGCAACGCACACCTCGGAAAATCCTGTTTTCAGTGAATTGAAAGTAAGGCGGTACGACAAGCCATGCGCCGACATTTCGGAATTTATTCTCAGTAAAATTGATGGCTGGTTAGGCTGGACCTTGATAAGCGAAAAAACAGCAATCGGCGGCATGAACACCATCCGTGCAGAAGTCAGCTCATTTATCCTTCTCGGTTTAAAAATCAATGTCACCTTCGGGCTTTTCGAAGAGAAGGACATCAACGGTCGCCTGATCACCACGGTCAATGCCAAAGCTGAAACGCGTATTGAATCCAGAGGTGACCTTGGTGAAAGCCGCAGGGCTATCAGAATGATGCTTGGTGCAATGGATTTTGAATTCAGGACAGAACAGATCGCTGACAAGGATTATCAATATCGCTCACTGGATACAAAAGGATCGGCCGCCGCTACGCAGCAGATTTTTAATGACGCCCAGTTGCAGCAGCACAAACAACCTGAGGGCAGTCAAAAAGGTACCGCCATCGAATTCAAGAAAAAGCCATCTATACAGACTATTCTGCTTAAGCCAACTGCTAAAATTGAGGCTCCCACCCTTACGGAAACTCCTCTTTCAGGCGATGACATACAAAATGGATCACTGGCAAGCGTCGCTGCAACCAATATGACCGCGGAAGAAACAAGGCCACAAAAGCCAAAAATTATGATTGTTACCACAAAAAAAAACCTATAAAAGCCGTTTGATGAGAATTATTTTACTGGGAGCACCGGGTGCCGGAAAAGGCACACAGTCGAACTATATTTCAAAAAATCTCGGCATACCACAGATATCGACCGGAGATATGCTGCGCGCTGCGGTAAATGCAGGAACACCGCTCGGACTTGCCGCAAAAAAGGTTATGGATTCCGGTCAACTTGTATCGGACGAGATTATTATTGGCCTTGTCAAAGAGCGTCTGAAAGAGACTGACTGCGCCAATGGATGCCTTTTCGATGGTTTTCCCCGTACCCTCAACCAGGCAGAATCGTTGAGAAATGATGGAATTCACATTGATCATGTTGTAGAAATACATGTTGACGATCATGAGATTATCGAACGGATGAGCGGACGCCGTGTACACCTTGGATCTGGCAGAACCTATCATATTAAGTTCAATCCACCAAAAAGAACAGGTTTTGATGATATAACCGGAGAACCTCTGGTACAAAGAGATGACGATCATGAAAATACGGTAAAAAAGCGGCTTCAGGTTTATCACGCTCAAACAGCACCGCTGATTGCCTATTATACCAGCTTGTCGCAGAACGAAGCCCCGGACCATCCCCGCTATTACAAGATTGAGGGAAAAGGCAAAGTAGAGGAGATCCGCGACAGGATTCTCGGAGCTCTGAAGGTCTGAAAATCCGAATGAAAAGTTTTCAACAAAAAAAGTCAGTATTTTTGTACTGGCTTTTTTTCTTTCATTACCATGTATGCACTGATAGGGACAGAAAATTTATTCAGAGGGGAACCCTTTTTCGCTATGGTGCCCGAGACCCTGGAAGGCGATATCCAGGCAGGAACCATGGTGCTTCTTTCTTTGAAAAAAGGAAACGGAAGAGTTTCGATTGGATACATTCTCAGCATAACGAACCAATCTGATGAAGTAGCCGCAAACATAGAGATAACAGATGTGCTCTATGGCGGGTACCCGGTCATCAATGCCTCCCTCATGCAGCTTACCGGGTGGATGGCCGATTATTATTTTACCCGAAGAATTGATACCCTTACGGCTGCCCTCCCGGCCGCAGTACGTACAACGGTTCATGATGTCGTTGAAATAACAAACTTTACACTCCAGTCCGAGGGGCCGAAAATCATCAAAACAGCACTCCGGCGATCAATCATGCAGATGATGATCCTGGAGAAACGGCTCACCGTTCATCAGTTGCAACGTCGGCTTGGCAAAAAACAGCTTTACCGCACACTTGCCCAGCTTGAGCGGGGAGGGCATCTCAGACTCACAAAAAAGTTTTCATCCACAAAAGCCAAACAAAAAACATCGTATCGACTGAACTCATCATTGCCGGATAATGCAGAGGAGAGTCTGAAAAACTCCCCGAAACAGCTTGAGGCTTTTAAGATACTGGTCTCTGTGGGCAACACATTCACTTTTGCCGAAAACATTGCTACCTCAAGGGAGACACTAAATGCTCTGGTAAAGAAAGGATTTGTTGAAACGGCACTGACAGATATAACAAGCAATTTCCCGGACTGCTTTTCAGAAGAACGGCAAGCTTCAAAAATTCCGACAGGCTCACAGCAAAAAGCTCTTGATCAACTGATTACGGCTTTTAACACTCAGCAGTATAACACGTTTTTGCTGCATGGAGTTACAGGGAGCGGAAAAACACTAATCTATATTGAGCTGCTGAAAACCGTCCTTGCTGCAGGAAAAACAGCCATTGTGCTGGTCCCCGAAATAGCCCTGACCCCTCAGACAGCAAGCCGGTTCCGTGAGCATTTTCATGATGAGATCACCATTCTGCACAGCGCCATGAGTAACCAGGAAAAATATGACGCATGGCATAGTCTCCGGCTCGGAAAAACAAAAATTGCCCTCGGTGCCCGCTCAACCGTGTTTGCTCCACTCGAAAACCTTGGTGCGATTATTGTAGACGAAGAGCATGACAGTGCGTACAAGCAGGATCGTAATCCTCGCTACCATGCCCGGGATACGGCAATCATGAGAGCGATGTTCAGCAAGGCAATCTGTGTGCTCGGATCGGCAACGCCATCGTTCGAATCCTACAACAACGCCATCAACGGCAAATACACCCTTGTCAATCTTCCGGAACGGGTCGATGGGGCAACCATGCCGAGCATCACGCTTGTCTGGATGAAAGGAAGTCCCAAGGCCTCTTCATCAATTTCCGAACTCCTCTACCAACAGATAGCGCTGCGCCTTGAAAAAAAAGAGCAGGTTGTTCTTCTGCAAAACAGGCGCGGGTTTGCCGGAAGCATCTTCTGTCTTGACTGTGGCCATATCCCTCTCTGCCGCTTCTGCAATATTCCTCTGGTCTACCATGCGACCCAGAAACATCTTCGCTGCCACTACTGCGGTCATACCATCAACTTCACGGAATCGTGCCTTAAATGTTCATCAAGCAATCTTTTTTATAAAAGCAGCGGTACCGAACGCATCCAGGAAGAGTTGCAAACCCTTTTCCCGGAAGAAAAAATTCTCCGTATGGATGTTGATACTACCGCAAGCAAAGGATCGCACGGCAGGATTCTCAAAGAATTTCATGACCGTAAGGCCAGCATCCTGCTCGGTACGCAAATGGTTGCCAAAGGACTCGATTTTCCGGCAGTCACCCTTGTCGGCGTTCTTATGGCCGATATTGGACTCAATATCCCGGATTTCCGGGCTTCGGAACGGACATTTTCTCTCCTCACCCAGGTAGCGGGACGTGCCGGGCGCTCTTCCTTGCCGGGAGAGGTTTATTTTCAGGTATACAATAGAGAAAACGATGTTTTCACGGCTCTTATGCAAGGAACCGACAGTTATGAAAAGTTTTTTCTCCAGGAAACCGCTGTAAGAAAGGAACTTAACTACCCTCCTGCTTCACGGCTCATAAAATTCGAATGCAGCGCAGAGGAGGAGAAACAAGCTGAAGCTGCAGCACTCTCTTGCCGAAAAACCCTGGAACGGCAACTTCCTGCAGAAAAAGGCACAATCCTTGGTCCTGCACCGGCTGGTATTGCAAAAATAAAAGGCAGGTATCGCTACCACGTGCTCGTTAAACTCTTGGAGGGTAAACTCTCACCGCTCTTTGTCAAACAGATGAGCGACGACATAACCGCCCGCTTCCGTTCATCAGGGGTCATGTTCAGTATCGATGTCGATCCCCAGAACCTCATGTAGCAAGTTACATCAAGAAAAAAAAGCCACTCATTCCAGAGTGGCTTTTTTTTTGCGGAGACCAAAATACTACGTCAAATAGTCATTTCGGAACGATCATGTCGCTCTTTTGCTTAAAAAGGCGCTAAACCTTAAATTTATTGCGTAAATGTATTTTTTTAAAAAATTCAACTACAACTCAACAGAACCTAAATTACTAATAAGGATTGATTTGCGTTATACCGCTAGTCGGAACAACAATAGATAGCAAGAGTAATTTGTG